>CBFDUR010000010.1:0-12405 GCA_965613005.1 uncultured Ignavibacteriales bacterium | reverse complement strand
CGGACTTCCTCTAATCGATCTTTCAATCGACGTTTAACGCTTGTTGAAATATTTTTAATATTCAAAATTTCGTTACACAAACGTAATGATTCGGTTTTATCACCGGCTTTATAATATAATTTAGCCAAAATATATTTTAACAATATTTCATTAAAACCGTTATTACTTTCAACCTTTAAATACGAATTTAATAAATTATTATAAATATGAATTGCCTTTTCTACGTTTAAATTTTCATAAGCACGTGCTAGTCCCCACATAAAAAAACGGGAATTTGGATATTTTTTTAAAGCATTCCCGGCTAATTCAACAGCTCGTAAAGGTTCTTTCCTATCTATATAAATCCATATCAAAGAGTTTATTGCAAGATAAGTATTATAAGATGAATGATTAACGGCAAAATTCAATAATTTAATTGCGCTTTTTTCCTCATTAGGAATAAAAGGAAGCCAATTTAAAAATTGTGTTTTTCTGCCTTTCCAATATTTAAACGTTCCGATTGCAATATAAGCTTCATAGAAATGAGGATCAATTTTTAAGCATTTTTCAAATCCGGAAACAGAAGAAATTGCTTCGTCCAAAGCTGAAAACCAATTTTTAGTTAAAGCGTTGTAGTAAGATAAATATCCTTCACTAAGTGCTACAAAATATTGATACCAAACGTTATTTTTATTTATTTCTAATAAAGAATCGGATTGCCTTACAGCGCTTTTTAAATAATAACGGATGGAATCCGAGTTTAAATTTTCAGCATAATCATAATTTCTCGCAATTTCATTGGCTGCTAAATATATTTTCCCAAATGGAAGATGAGGATAATTTTTATTTAATAAATTAAATACTTTAGAAGCATCTTTATATTGCTGTGTAATTATAAGCTCTATCCCTTTTTTAAGTAAAGTATTTAAGGTGGAATCCGGATAATTTTGCGAATATATTTTATTTGTTGCTAAAAAACAGAAAAGTACAACGATAAAATATTTAAAGGGTCCCAAATGTTCTGTCACCAGCATCACCTAAACCGGGTAAAATATAACCTTTATCATTCAATTCCCTATCTATCGCCGTACCATATATCATTACATCAGGATGATCTTTCCCTAATTTTTTAATACCCTCCGGAGCTGCTACGAGACAAGCAAAGATTAAGTTTTTACTATTTCTTTTCTTTAAATATTTTAATGCTTCGGAGGCACTGCCGCCTGTTGCAAGCATTGGGTCTAACAGAACTACTTTCGATTCATCGATGTTTTTAGGGGTTTTATAATAATATTCTACCGGTTGTAAAGTTTTTTCATCTCTTTGTAATCCAATGTGTCCGACCTTGGCATCCGGAATAAGCGAAAGAAAACCGTTCACCATCCCTAATCCGGCACGAAGAACCGGAACTAAAACAATTTCTTGAATCAGCTTATAACCGATAGTTTTTTCTAAAGGTGTTGTAATATTTTTTTCGGCTAGATGAAAATTATTACTAATTTTAACTGCCAGTATATTTGAAATTCTATGAACCGCTGCTCTAAAAGTTTCGGGAGAAGTCGATTTATCTCTCAATAGGGTAATATCTCTTTTTACTAATGGATGATCAATAAGAGTAAAATTTTTATATTTTGTTGACATAACACCTCTATAATTTTAACAAAAATAATTTTCTATTTAATTTTTCTTCCTAAAATAGATAATAAATTAATAAATGGCGATAACGGAGGAGAATAATTATAATTTACTTGCGATAGTATATCTGCAGGTTGATTTGTACTTATCAGCAAGGAAATTAAATCTGCATATCCGGCAACTTCCCTACCCCCAAAAAATGATGCACCAAGCAGCTTCTTCGAGTGCTTCCGATAAATTATTTTACCGAATACTTTTTGACTGTTAGGCATTACTTTTACTAGATTAGTTGCTACTTCTTCAACACTATTAAAGGGTATCATGAAGTTATATGCTTCCATACTAGTTAGCCCAACAATTGTTAAAAATTTATTAAATATTTTAACACCTATATTTTTGACTACCGGCTCGACATACATATTTCCGCCGGCAGCATTTTCACCGGCTATATGTCCATATTCATGAGCAACCGTTGCAAGCGGTATATATTCAGGCTTCCTTGTTATAGCATTTATCACTTCAATATTATCTCCTGCAGCAAATATATCGGCATCGCATGTTTTAAGTTTTCTGTCGACTTTGATTCCGCCATATATACCGATTTCTAATTTGGATTGAATAGCGAGAATGTTACAAGGTTGAAATCCGATTGCGGATATAATTAAATCAAATTCTAAAATTCTGCTTTCAATTGTTATACTTTGTATTTTATCGGTTAAATAGTTGAATTTCGGATGATCAATTTTACCATAAAATTCTACTCCCTTTTGTTTTAATAATTCAAGGATTAGACTTCTAACTTCTATTTCCGCAGAAGGCATAGGAAGTTTTTCTTTTTCAATGATTACAACTTCCGCTCCATTTTTTTTAAATGCCTCTGCCGCCTCCAGCCCTATGTATCCCGAACCGAAAATTGCCCCCCGTTTAACATTAGTAATCCTGGAATAATCTATAATGTTTTTCAAATCTTGAATGTTCTTTAACGTAAATATATTTTTAGGATTGTTGAGTAAATCCGGAAGTCTTTTAGCACTTGAACCGGTAGATAGAACAAGAGTATCATAATTGTAAATTTTACTTTCCGAAGATTTTAAATCTTTAACGGAAATAAACTTTTCCTTACGGTTAATTGATTCAACCAAATGATTAACAAAAACCCTTACTCCTTTTTCTTCGAAGAACTTTTGAGCCGTGTAATAAACAATATTTTGATAACTACTGATTTCGCCTGAAATAACATACGGGATTTCACATGTTCCGGTAGAAATATAATCGCTTGCTTCAAATAAAATAACAGATGCCTGCGGATTAATACGTTTTGATTTTGCTGCAGCGGCTGCACCCGCTGCATTTCCTCCGACAATTATAATTTTTTTAGGTGTAATCATTTGTTTTTAAAAGAAAGCGTTATCGAAACACCTTCAAATCCAAAATTCTTTCTAATAAGTTTCTCTAAAAATCTTTTGTAATTTTCCGGTATTTCTTTAGGGTAATTTACAAAAAAAAGAAATATCGGATAATGATTACCGGCTTGAGTTATGTATTTAATTTTAATTTCTTTTCCGGAGGGAGAAGAAGGTGGAGTTATCTTCTCTATTTCAGGCAAGAGTATATCATTTAATCGATTGGTAGGAATCTTTTTCTTCCTCTCCTCATGAATCTTAATACTTAAATCAATTAACTTAAAAATTCTTTTTTTAGTTAACGCGGAAATAAACATTACAGGTAAATAATCAACTGCACCGGCTTTCAACTTAATTTCATCCTCAAATTTTTTAGCCGTATTTGTTTCTTTCTCGAACAAATCCCATTTATTTATGGCAAGTATTATTCCTTTTCGTCGGCGTACTGCTTCATCAATAATTTTTTGATCTTGTTTTTCTAATCCGGATTGAGCTTCGAGCATTATAATCGTAACATCACATTCTCCAATGGCTTTTAAAGTGCGGATATTTGAAAAATATTCAATATTCTCTTTTACCTTTTTACTTTTCCTCAGTCCGGCAGTATCGATCAAAACAATTTCCCGGCCATAGTATTTTAAAGTCGAATCCAAACTATCACGTGTAGTACCGGGTATATGAGTAACAATACTACGTTCAAAACCCAGCAACACATTAACTAAAGATGACTTGCCTACATTCGGACGACCGACAACAGCAATTTTTAATCTTGGGTCTTCCTTTTCATCTTCATCAATGTTAGGAAAATCAACCGAGATATCATCCAGTAAATCACCTACCTTCCGACCGCCTAATGCCGAAATTTCATAAACTTTACCGACTCCCAATTTGTAAAATTCCAATGAACCGGATTCAAAATTCTCCGAATCAACTTTATTAACAACTAATAAAAAATTTTTATTTGATTCTCGAAGGATCTTTGCTATTTCAATGTCAATCGGATGAATACCTGTCCGGACATCTACAACAAACAAAATTACATCGGCTTCAGTTATTGCGACATCTATTTGTTCCCTGATTGCACTTTCAAAAAGATCAAGCGAGTCAGGCACATAACCTCCGGTATCAATCAAATTGAACTCTTTGCCGCTCCAGCTAACCTCACCGTAATTTCGGTCACGTGTCACACCACTTGAATAATCTACAATGGCATTACGTCTTCCGATTAATCTATTAAACAGCGTTGACTTACCTACATTCGGTCTGCCGACTATTGCTACCATTCTCTTTTTCATATATTTATATTTCCAATTAAGCTTGTGTCCATAATAAAGTCTAAATTTATAATTAACCCCGTTAGATACATTTATTTTAATAAATGAAAAAGCATATTATGATTATCTAACAGGGTTAATCTAATTGATCTAATCAAATTTCAAGCTATGAATTGTTTAATAAAAAGCTTTATTTACCAACCTTTTCTGCAATTCTTGATGCCTAAATAAAATTTATCGGTCAAGTTGAGTAAATTTAATTAAAAGCATCTGCATAAAAAAGCGATACTATTTCAAATTATAAATAATATCGCAAAATAAGAAAATATTCTTCAACGAATCAAAAATTATAGCTCATATTCAATGTAGGAATCAGTTCCATTTTACCGGCATAATTTACCCCTTGTATTCTGAAATTCATTGCTAATAAACTATCATTATACCTATCGGTACTCCAAACAGCATCGAACATGCTTAAAACATGATTTAAGTAAATGAAGACAACTGCAGCTTCGCCGGTATTAAAATAATCATTAGCTAATCCTCTTTGATGCGCATAATAAGTCATTTGCGGTGGTACTACAGCGTAATTTGAATTGGATATATCTGTTTTTCTCCAACCCATAGAATATTGATAATATTTGCCGATTAATTCATAGTATTGCTGTTCTCCATGATACGGAAGTCTATGTGTAAAACCACCCGATTGAGGATTTGAACCTAGCGCCGATTCAAATTCATTTAATTTAATCCAATCTACATCACCGTTTAATTTTTTCCAATTTGCAGTATTCGGATTTATTGTACCAACATCGACGTTTCTAAAAATATGATAATCATTAGGATTGATATCGGAGTTAATTTCCTTAGCGTGTTTTAATGCCCAATAGGCATATTTAGACACATACCAGTTAGCATCGGCGTAATTTTGAAAAAAATCTGTTTGCCGGCTACCTCTATTGTTATATAAAACCGCAGTAGTGATAGCTGATGCTTCCACTATTGCAAAGATAGCAGCTTTTAAATAATGCTCTGAATAAAATTCCCCGGCACCAGGAACTATAGCAGATAATAAACCGGCTAAAAATCTAGATTTCTTTCTTGGGTTCTGTAATTGGATATTTGGTTTATTCGGAATTGTTAAATCATTCGAAACGATATTCGAATCAAATTGCAGATTACCGGTAAGTGATTTCTTAAACAGGTTTGAACTTTGTCCGTTGGAAGAAATGAAAATTCCTGAAATTAAAATTAAACCGGATAACAAAAAAAATTTATAAGCTTTCATCATTGTCCTTAAAATATTTGAAAGAATCAGTAACAATAAAATTTTATTAGTTCAAAAGTAAACTTTAAACATTATCAATAATTAAATCCGAACATCAAGCCCCCATAGAAGCGCCACTCTTTCCCATAGGTAATTCTTTTACCGAGGAAATCTTTTGTAAATTTATCAAAACCGTACGCAGCGTCAAAGAATAAATCCGTTGGAAAAAGATAATAGGAATTCATGTGTATTCTGATTTCTGCTCCTGCGCCTTTTTTAAAATGATTAATTGACGGTAATTTTCCGTTCCAAGCATTTCCGATATCGCCGTACAAAGATAAGAATATCTTATCAATATAAAGTTGTCCGAATCTGGTATCAATATTTCTCCAAACCGGAAATCTATATGCTAGTTTCAACCAAGCTATGTTATTTCCACCTAATGCATAAAAAGGATATGGTTTCATACCGACAATCCCACCTAAATAAAAATCGAAGAAGTCCGGAACAGTTCGCCCTAAAATTGAACCGAGCCGGATCCGGGTAGTAAAAGTTTGATATTTTGTAAGTTTAAAATGAATTCTAGTATTTAGCTCAAGCCTGCTAAAATTAAAATTATCAAAAACCGGTTTGAGCATTCCATTTTCAACTTTATAGTTTCCGTTGGGATTAAATTTATTTAGTTCATAATTGTATGTAAAATCAAGCTGTGCCCCAACAGGATTTATATTTGCGTTCACCGAAGGAGTAATGGAACTATAAGTATATTTTAATTGAAAATTATTACCGATTAAATAATTATCATTAGTGGTCGGATATAAAGTTCCATCCGGTAATGTAAAACTTTCCAAACTAGCCGAATAACGGCTGAAAATATATTTAAATTCCAGATTCTGACCCCTTGATAAGATTCTTTGCCTAGCGGAGAAATCAAATTCCAATAAATTATACGATACATTAGTAGGTATTTGATAATCGTATCTTACGGTTGTTCCAATTGTATCGGCACCGAATGAAACGGTTGTATTGGCTTTCCTACTAATATTATACACCTCGAAGGTTAATTCCGGTCTTATTCCTAGATTAAAGAGTAAGGGCAATTTATCACGATAATTTAAAATGAGGAATAAATCCCTTTCCATTCTTGCATTGATTGCACCACCGGCAAATAACGAATATTTATCTAACATATCACTAGACGAAATATACACACCAGGTTTAAGTTTATCGAGAAAAGAACTGGAAGTATTATAGTTATCATACCTTATGAAAGGAAAAAATGATAATTTGGTAAACTCACTTGTATATCTTTCAGGTTTATAATCAGGCATTTGATAATCGTTATAATGCACCAACTTTTGAAGATTGAAATTTTGGATATCGCCATTCGGTTTATCTTTCCCTAAAGGAGGATCATTTACCCATCTATAGCTATAACCGGCTTTCACTTTATTCTGTTCAGCAGGTGTTATTTCGTAAATTTTAAAGCCTTTAGATGTGTACCCTGCATATAAAATATTTCCTTTGTTATCTATTGAAGGCATAAAAGCACTTCCGATTACATTGGTTAACTGCCTTTTCTTACCGGTCTTTAAGTTTAAAGAATAAATATTGAAAATTCCCGTAGAATCTGAAGAGTAAATTAAATTTCCCTCCTTGTTAAAAACAGCATTCCGATTATCATGATTTGTTCTGATTAAGAAACGATAGTCTTTACCATCCGTATCAACTTTTGCAATATCCCTGTTCTCCGCATAAGAATAATCAAATATAATATAACTGTCATCCGGTGAATATTTAGGTTGATAAACTTGTTCTCCGTTTTGGAAAAAGGTTAGTTGCTTGAAATGTTTTCCGTTAATATTAACAGTTGCTAAGTTGGTTGTTCCATCTTTTTCAAATAAAAAGACAATATGCTTTCCATCGTGTGAAACCGACGGTTGATTAGCCCTCATATCAAAAGTAAGACGTTTCTCCTTGTCGGTATTGAGATTATAAATATAAATATCATGTACATTGTACCAGTAGGGGTTATCATCTGAAATTTTAGAATAAATAATTTCATTTTTCCCGGGTACCCAACTTAAAGTTGAACGGACATTACTCGCAATCAATTTTCCCTTCTTAGTAGCAAAATTATAGACATAAGCATTCGATAATCCAAAATAGTCATTAGTTTTGTTTGAGATGTACGCAAATCTGGAACCGTCAGGTGAAAAAGTAGGAAAAAAATTTCCAAAGCCTACATCTATAATTTGATCTCCGGTAACGAGATTTTCTAGAACTTTTTGACTTCTTTTTTCATAACTTTTCGTTACAAAACTTTTCCATTGGTTATAGATTTGATTTCCATCTTTTCCTAAAACATCTTCAAAAGCAGCGCTAATTGTAAAGGTGAAGGGCTTGCTGAGAGCTTTTGTAATTTCTCTTAATTTGTCCTCTCCGTATTCTTGCGAAATATACCTTGTTAATGCAAATCCGGCATTATAAACCGACTCATTTCCGAGACTTGTCTTATCAAAAATACCCATTTGATTCCAAGTAAGCATATTACCATTTAATGCATAACATCGAAGAACCATATCGCGATGAGTATCCCAATTATCATAATTAAAATCTTTCCGATTATATTGTGCAGTACCTTCGGCAAACCAAGAAGGAACATTTACGGTAGCAATCGGATAAGAGACTATAAAATTGGGATATCCGTAAAGTATATCCGGACGTCTTTCTTTTTCATAATTCATAGCCTGAAAAAATATAGCCGGAATGGTTCTGGTAAGTTTCATTGCAGCTTGAAGTTGTACCATATGAGTAAATTCATGAGTGACAACATTACGTAACCAATTGTGAGCACCTCGAAGATCAAAATTAAGAGCGCTCGTCCATATTACTATTTTATTATTGAAAAAATAAGTAGCGCCGTTCGCGTAGTCATCCATATCCTCTATTACAAAATGAACAATGCCGGGATCGTAATGATAAAGAGATGTTAAAGGGCCCCATACTTCATCAGCTATTTTGGCTGTAATCAGAGCTGTTCTTTCTGCTCCCTGTTGATAGTGTACCTCCACATGTTTTCCTTTTATCGTGAACCATTTTAATTCAGGATGAAATTCTGTGGATTGTGAATAAGCCCTAATTTGAAAGAGAAATAAAATAATTATTATTCCAACAGTTTTTAGCATATTTATTTTCCATTTCAATTGTTATGAGAGCAAAACAAAATTATGATAACGCCCGATTTTTTTAAAATTAATTCCATCAATATAAAAATAATCATTGAGTCCATTCTAAAAAGCTCACTAGGATCATTCTGAAGAAGCTAGGCAACTTGAAGAATCTTTTATTTTACAATGGATTAGAGATACTCCACAGGAGTTTACACTGAACAAAATAAGTGCGTTCAAAATGGCTCATCAATTAAAAGTTTGTGAAATATGAGTTAAATAATATCTCACAAATTAATATGAAATCCGGTATATTATTTACTCATTATTTTACTATAGCAATCTTAATTATATTACTTTCAGTTTTTCCGCTAACGCTTTGAGCTTGGATGTGAGCCAAATAAACTCCACTCTGAATATTACTTACATTCCATATAGTTTCATTATTCATTCCTCCGACAGCATTATCATGCAACTCAGATACGAAATCACCGGCAATATCGAATATTTTAATATCAATCTTAGAATCTTCCGAAACATAATAACGTATAGTTGTTTCCGAGCCATAAACAGGATTAGGATAATTATAAGCGAGATTTTTTGGGAAAAATTCATTTACCAAATTTTGATTCGCCGCCGCCGGCACAAACGCAGTGTTTTGATTATTTCCATTTTCTTCAGTCCAAAACATTTTACCTTTGGTTGGACCAATAACCCATGCGGAAAAATTTAATGATGAATTAATTGTAGCTAATGAAATTTTACTACTATCCTCAAAAAGGACTGGAGTAGTGATAAGTCCGGTACCTGTAGATATTGGAAAGCCGTTAACTACTTTGCCTGTATTTCCGTCAATCGCAAAAATTCTACCGTCGTTAGTTGCAGCAATTATCTCCGAAGCGTTACTTCCCGAAAAATCTGCAGCCAAAGGAGTTCCTGAAAACCCGATGTTTTCCGGATCGGTAAACGGGAAATTATTTGCTTCAGCACCTTGCATGTTAACCGCATCAACTTGATTTCCGTTTGTGAAAATAATATAATTCCCTCCGTCCTGTTTTAAATCCGCCAGAGAAAATGATTTTATCGAACCGGTTAAATTTACATTGAATTCAGCAACAAACTTTCCATTCGAAATAATATTGAAGATATTATTTTCAAGTAGAATTACCGCTACTTCATTGCCTTTTTCATCATGAGTTAAAGCAGCATCTAAAAAAACACCCTGATGAATAAAATTGTTATGTTCAGAATCATAAAAAGTATATCAATTTCGGTTTGATGTTTGGCAAGGCACTCGGAAGAGAGTATATGTTTATATAACCATCTTTTCTGCCTGTTAGGATTTCGGGAGTAGTATTTTGATGAAATATTACGGGTGCCGTATTCAATTCAATGCTATCACCCAAATTAATAGAACTTAAATAACTTGAAGAACCTTTAGACATAAAAACATTCAGTTGATGAGTCAATGCACCGACTATGTACGTTGTCCCATTAAAGTTAATGGAAGCAGTCTTAAAATTAGAGAAGTCCGGGATACTATGAATTAAATGACCGGCATTGTTATAAATATTCAAAGTTGAATCAGATAAAATACTTAACTCATTATTCCTATTATTTCCGGCAGAAGTAATTTTAATAGAAGATTTATTTAATTGAATATCTTTTGAAAACAATGGTTTTATAATAGAATCTCCGTAAAGTACATTAAAAGACATTTTGTTTGCTATATTGGAGAAATTTGAAATAGTGATTAAACTATTTGCGCCGTTATCGGTTTTAGTGCTAGGTCTTGTATTAAAAGAAAATTTATTATGATAAAATCTGGAGGGATTAGATTTATACCAAAAATCGTACTGTGAACCGCTGCCGACAACTTTATCGCCAAAAATAGATGTAAAGACATGCCCAATATCCCAAATACCATCAGCTTCCTCAACAAAAACACCACGATGATTAATATCGGCATTTATTTGATTGTCGGCTATTTTAGAATTAATAATATTATTATTGATATGCCAAATTACTATACCATTACCCGGAAGCGCCCAATCAAATTCATTAACATCGGTAACCACACCTTGAACGGAATCTACTTGATAGTTGTAGAAACCGGTTGTATCTTTTTTAAAAGTTTTAGTTAAAGTTTTGCCTCCGAGTACATAAGTAAGAGTTACGCCATTTTTATGAGGATCTCTTATTCTATTTTCAACCAAATAATATTCCGTAGAATTAATCGGAATTTTAACAATAGTAGTATCCGCTTGAGATGCTACAATTTGAGTAACAACATTAAGATTATATTTGCCTGGGGAAAGCACAACAGGCTTTACCCAGCCTAGTCTTATTTTTTCCCAAGCCGAAGGTTCGGGCGGGAAAATACCATTATATGCAAAGATAGATTGTCCATCCATTAAGCCAAATCTTCCGATAGCACTGTTACCCGTTTTTGTATCAAAAAGATCAGGTAATCCAAGATAGCTGGCAACACTTGCTACCAACAATCCATTTATAGTTACCTGAAATAAAACCGTGCCCCCAAACGTAGACATTTCCCTGCTTTCCGTTTCAGGAATGATCATAGTATTAGCAATATCGAATGAATTATTCGAAATAGGAAATCCCTTAAAATTAGAGCCGTAAACTTTTTGAAAAGCATTCAATCCAAGATAGATCGAAGGTAGATTTTTTTGATCGCCTATACTACCGGGTAATGACAAATCCTTTCCAACTCCTGCATGAAAAATTGTAAAAAGATTGTAATTTGAAAATTTAAAACCAGGAAAAGCGGAATCAACTTTAGCCCAAGTTTCTTTGGCAAAATCTGTGAGAGAAGAAAAATCATTCGAATTACTAGGTGGAGAATAATATCTCATCCGGTGAGATACTGTAATAATACCGGGTAAGACAGTATATTTTACAATTAATTTTCCCTCGGAAACCTTTTCAAAATAATTTTTAACAAACTCAAGATGTTCACTGAAATAATTCTGATTATGGGGTAAAGGATCTAATATCGAATTTCCATAATCTTTAGAATAGATTGAACCGAATTTACCATTTCCAAAGGTTGCCGCATCTTTATCCTTCTGAAAATCAACAAGTACGGCAAGGATTTTCACCGTATCCTTTGCAACGGTTTTAGGAGAAGAAGGAAGCGGATAAGGATTAATATTCCCTATAAAGGTTTGGGCAGATAAGCTACCCAAACTAGTCGAAATAATCATAAATATAAAGATCACTTTAATCATCAACTATTATAACCCTCTTGGTAATCCTCGAACACTGTTTTGTGCGCCACCCCAACCGATTGAAATAGTAAACCTCAAAGTATCATTCAGAGGGTTATCTTGTCCACCTTTAAAGACCGAAGTAGTTAAATAGCTAAAATCAAACCCATAAATATCATACCTTATACCGGCGCCAAATGTAATAAATTTTCTATTACCATAGTTCGGGTCTTCATAAAAGAAACCGGTACGAAAGGCAAAAAGGAAATCACCGGGAGTACCGTACCAATATTCCAACCCCATCGAAGTGTTAATAGTACGAAGTACTTCGCTAAATGGTTTATTCGTCCAAGAAGTGAAAATTGCCTGATAAAAAGGTTGAGAGAGAAGTAAAAGTGAAAGATGAGTTTAAAAATACTGCACTTTGGAAAAATGGCATTATTTTTA
>CBFDUR010000009.1:0-12606 GCA_965613005.1 uncultured Ignavibacteriales bacterium | reverse complement strand
GCCAACCTCATTAATGGCAGCAACTGAACCAATTCAAAAGCCAAGCAAACGAATAAGAATAAAGGAAAAAGAAGAACACACCTTTAAATTATTGCTTGAACTCGAAGCCCAACAACCCAACAGAGTATATTTACCAAGCGATTTTACGCCTTTAACACAAAGAAGCTACATTACCGAAGCCCGATATTTAAAACGCTTGTGCGAACAAGAAAAACTAACCCGAGTATGGAAAAACCGCCAATATTATTACACCCTTATCCAAAACAACAACATTAATAGCAACAGTAAGACAGTTAGCCAAACCCAAGTGTCCAACTCTCAAAACCAACAAGCATAAGCCTTTAACAGTAGGACGACATTAAAAACAGAATTTGAAGAAATGCAAGAATTTAAAGAATATCTACAAAGCAAAGATTTAGCCCAAGCCACTCAAAACATTTATATCCGCTATGTAAACAGCTTTTTGAACTGGTTTGATAAAGAAGTAATTAACTGCACCAAAAAGGATATTTTAAATTATTTAGCTTACCTAAAAAACAACAAGCAACACGAAAATATTACCCGAAGAAATACCCTTTTAGCAATCAACCATTACTTTACTTTTTTGCTCAAAGCTGATTTAGTACCAAGTAATCCAACCACATTTTTAAAGATTAGAGGAGCAAATAAAAAGAAACTTTACAACATTTTCACAAGTGAAGAACTCACACAGCTTGCCGATGATTACTACCACAGTTTTGTAAGAAACTACAACGATAAGCACATACCAAAAAATCAACGCAAACAATCCTTTTTAAGCAAAGAGCGGAATTATTTAATGCTTAGTTTATTGGTTCATCAAGGCATTACCACCAGAGAACTACAAAGAATAAACCTTTGTGATTTAGACCTGATAAAAGCCACCTTAAAAATAACTGGAGCAAAAAAAAGCAACAAAAGAAATATCATCTATTTACTGTCTTATAGGAATTTCGAGCTTTATAAATAGACCGGAGATAAATTTATGGAAGACAAAATTAAAATTGTACTAGGCGATATAACTAAGCTGAAAGTTGATGCAATTGTAAACGCCGCGAACATTACTCTGCTGGGCGGGGGAGGAGTTGATGGAGCAATTCACAGAGCTGCCGGTCCGGAACTTCTAGATTATTGCAGAAAGCTAAATGGATGCCCAACAGGTGAAGCGAAAATAACTCCGGGATTTAAATTGTCTGCTAAATATATAATCCATACCGTCGGACCGGTTTGGTACGGCGGAAACCATAATGAAGATTTTCTCTTACTAAAATGCTATCAAAATTCATTAAAACTCACAGTTGATAATAAAATACAAACAATTGCCTTTCCCGCAATCAGTACCGGTGTATACCGCTTTCCACTCGAAAGAGCAACAAAAATTGCATTTAAAGAAGTCAAAAACTTTTTAGAAAATAATAATCAAATTGAAAAAATTGTTTTCGTATGTTTCGATAAAAAAACTTATGATACTTACAATAAATTATCCGGAGAGGCTTTTTGAAATTTTTTTTTAGAACCGGTTTTTTGTTATAAAAAAATTCAACGGGCAATAAAATTTCAAAGTAATGTTATAAAAAACTATTGAATTATTGTACCCCGGAGAGGATTCGAACCTCCGACCTGCGGTTTAGGAAACCGACGCTCTATCCTACTGAGCTACCGGGGCTTTATCTTTTATTCATGATCTTTTATTATTAAGAGTATCTAAAAAGGTCGTTTTCAAATTATGAATATAAACAATAAACAAAGATTATTCACAAGAGAAATACCTTTATAGAAAATACTTGTTAGTTTTAAGTTTTATTTATTCTATGGAATAATTCCGCGCTCTTAAATAATTTTTCAACAAAAAAAAATTCTCACTCACTGTTGATAACATTAATTGGTACTATTTTAAAACGGTTAATTTATAAATTTTAACGGACAACGGTTGCAAACTAATTGATAACCCGGCTTTGCTTTCCGGTGAAGCAGATATTAAACCCTTACCGCCGTTAATTAGTTCCTTAAAGATGATTTTCTTACCTCTAACGGGCACATAAAACGAATCTTTTTTTGTTCCGATATTAAAAGCCGCAACCACTTCTTTATTCTTGTAAGTTCTTGAAAAAGCAAATGTATCATTTTTATTATTGGAATATAAGAACTTCATATTGCCTAGTTTGAGAGTTAGGTTATTATTTCTTATTAAAATAATTTTTTTATAAAAATTTAAAAGATTTTCATTTACGCCTACCTTATATGAGCCGAATCCTTTTTTAAAACCTGAAAGCGGAGTAATTACCTCATCATCATATTTTAAATTTGCCCAGACCATCGGTTTCCTATCATGAGGATCGTCAGCGCCCCACATCCCTACTTCATCGCCGTAATAAATCATAGGAGCCCCACGATAAGTCATTTGAAAGGCAGCTATTAATTTTTGTATATGATAATCAGCAGAATCAGGTTTTCCGGGATTATAATTAGGATTTTGCTCATTAGCTCCTTGATCATATTTTCTATCGGGGTTTGCAATCATTGAAGAAATTCTTTCAGTATCATGGCTGTCAACTAAGTTAAGTAATACATCAAGATTTTGTTTAGGATAAGTTTTATCGATTTTTTGGAGTTCATCTATAAATTCCGAAGTAGTTATTCTTTTCTTTCTGGCAATAAAAAATTTATCTACAACATAGGCGAAGTTGTAATTCATTAATGAATCGAAAGGACCATTTTTAGTAATAAATTTCGGCGACAATTTCCATAGCTCGGCAACTAACAACGCATCGGGATTAATTGATTTCACCAATTTGCTCCAATCGTACCAAAAACCGAGTGGGATTTCATTAGCTACATCCAAACGCCAACCATCAATACCATCGGCAGTATTTCCGTCATTATCAGGGTCCATCCATCTTTTAGTTATGTTAAAAATATACTGTTTGGGTCCGGGTGCAAGGTCATTTTTAGTTCTGTTAAAAATAGGAAGTGATTTATTTCCCCACCATCCTTTATAATCAAATTCGTTCTTCGGAGTTGAGGGATTATCAAAAGATTTGATTTCATACCAATTTTTATATTTAGATTTTTTCCCGTTTTTAATTATATCTTGAAAAGCCCAAAATTGAACACCTGTATGATCAAAAACTCCGTCTATTATTATTTTCATACCTAGTTTATGAACATCTTTGATCAGTTTGAGAAAAAGTTTATCGGCAGAAGTCCATTTCCAAGTAGAAGGATCATCCGGATTTTCGGAAGCGATTATTTTTTTATCACCTTCAGGATCAGGTCCAAAATTAACATCTACATGATGAAAAGTAGAAGCATCATATTTATGAAGGGAAATGGCATCAAAAATGGGGTTCAGATAAATAGCACCGATTCCCAATTTTTTTAAGTAGCCCAAGTGATCAATTATTCCTTGAATATCACCGCCATATCTTCTTTCGTATAAATGACTACGGAAATTTCCTCCTAATTTTTTCTCCCATTTTGATTCGGCAAACCAATTACTTGTCCAGCGAGTTACCTGCCAGCCTTTAGGTTTTTTACCGAATTCAAGAGCTACTTTTTCACCGGTAGGATCATTGCTCGTATCTCCGTTTGCAAATCTTCCGGGGAAAATCTGATACCAAACTATTCCTTTAGCCCACTGGGGTACTTTACGCTGCGCAAATGATTTTAATGGTATAAGACTGAATAATAATAGCATAATAATAATTGAAAACCTTTTCATAATGAAAGTTCCTTCCTCATGATAGCCAGTGATTCTAAAATCGTGTGAGGTTTATAATTTAATTCCGTTTCCGCCTTGATAGTAATCAAACCGGATTTCAAAGGTCTTTTAGCTGCTTGATTTAAGTTTTTAGTTCGAATCGGAGTAATCAGAGATTTATCGAGTTTGAAAAAATCGGCTATTATTTCAGTAAACTTATAGCGTGACAAAAGTTCTTTTCCACCAATATTATAGACTCCTTGTTTTTTGAATACAATAGTTTTATTAATGGCTTGAACAAGGTCATCTAAAAAAGTAGGGTTATTAATTTGGTCGGTAACTATGCGAATAGGTTTACCGGAGCGTATTGAATTAATTACCCATCTAACAAAATCCGGACGGCTGTTTGCAGAGTGACCATATAAAACGTTGGTTCTTAATATTGTATAAAATGTGCCGCTGATTTTAAGCGTATTTTCACTTGCTAATTTTGTCCGCCCATAATAACCGAGCGGATTCGGTTTAGCAGTTTCCGAGTATGGACCTTGTTTACCGTCAAAGATATAATCCGATGATATATGCACTAAATGAATATCGCGTACCCTACCGGCTTCGGCAAGATATTCAACGGCTTTCACATTAACTTTCCAAGCTGTTTCACGTTCAATTTCACTGGCATCAACGTTAGTAAATGCTGCCGCATTAACTATAAAATCCGGGTAAAAATCATAAATTATACTTTTGATATCCTCCCTTTTCGTTATATCACAGCTTACATAATCTACACCTTTATTACCGGAAGTTTTTTCTATTGAACAAGCAAGCAATTGGGTATTGTCTTGTTTTAAATAAAAATCAATTATTCGTTGACCCAACATTCCGTTAGCACCGGTCACCAAAATCCGCTGCTTAATTATATCGTTTGATAACATCTTCTTTCAAATCTTTATAGCAGGATAAGTCCATATAAGAAACGGCACAAGCGCCTGCAATATTTGCAAACCGTAATGATTTATTTAAATTATTAAACTTAATATAAGTATAAAAAAATATTGCCCCAAAAATATCACCGCATCCTATTTTGTTGTTTTCTTTCACTTGTAATCCTTTTTGGAACATAGAAACTACTTCACTTTTTAATAAACAGTAAACTCTCGCTCCCCTGCTTCTTTTAGTTATAATTAGAAATTTTACTCCTAAATTTAATAAATCCTTAACAACTTCAAGCCTATCGATTTTGGAACTTAAAGTATTAAATTCATTTTCATTTACCTGAATAATATCGACACATGAAGCCCATTCATCAAAATTTGGAATTACACGAAAATCTCTTTTATAATTTTCATAGAGACCACGGGAAAGAGTATGAACATCTAAATAAATTAATCCTTTATAATTTCTTCGGATTTCTTTTAATTGAAATAAAGTTAGATCAAAGCCTGTAATCATATTTAATAAAATTCCATCAAATAAATTGAAATCATCCGGTTTTATATCCAAATTCTTAGTTATATTTTCATACCTTTCATCTCTTTCTTTAAAATCATGAAGAGTGAGATACACCCTCGGTATTTTTTCCACAGACTGAAAATATTCTCTGTTTAATTTTCCATAAACCTCATCAAATAAAATTTCATTTGTGTTTTCCACAGACGTGCATAAATAAATTTCATCGTCCTTCTCTATAAAATTTTTAAGAGCATTAACTGTATAAAAGATACCGCCGGGTTTTATTTGCACGCTTCCATTTAACTCGATATGATCTTCAACCGAGTGCCCAATTACTAATAACTTCATTTACAAAAATAAATATTATAATAAAAACCAAATTTAAAATACGCAGATTAAATTTAAAAGAATTATAAATGAGGTATATTCAAAAGTGTAATTTACAAGTTTTCGAAATATAAATATTAACAGTCATCAAAGATTTTCACAAGGAAAATACCTTTTTATCTAAACTTGATTTTACCGGCAATATCCAATGATATTGTAAATATAAAGACCAAGCTTAATAAAATAATATAGATTGATTTCTTTCATAACCATCGGCGTTCCATTTATTAAATTTAAATCAACTGCTTAGCTTTACATCACACCAATTGTTCAAGTTTTCGAATGTTGCACATACATTTCAATAATTTAACTTATATTATTACGATTAAATTTTCAAAATTATCCCTGATAAAATTAAAAAAAAATATGAAAATTGGAATAACCTGTTATCCGACTTACGGTGGAAGCGGTGTGATTGCAACCGAGCTTGGTAAAGCTTTGGCATTACGAGGATATGAAGTCCATTTTATTAGTTATGCGCTTCCATTCCGTTTGACAAACTTTATTGAAAATGTAGTTTTTCATGAAGTGGAAATGTGCAGTTATCCGCTTTTTGAATTTCCGCTATACAGTCTTGCACTTGCAAGCAAAATGGTTGAAGTTGCCGAATTTGAAAAGCTGGATTTGTTGCATGTACATTATGCTATACCTCATGCTACAAGCGCATACCTGGCAAAACAGATGCTTAAAGATAAAAGGGAATTAAAAATCATAACCACTTTACATGGCACCGATATAACTCTTGTCGGTTTGGAACCTTCATTTTTGCCTTTGGTTAAATTTAGTATTGAACAGAGTGACGGGGTTACTGCGGTCTCCCGTTTCTTAAAAGAAAAAACCATCACAAATTATAATATCGATAAAGATATTCGGGTTATTCCTAATTTTATTGATACTAATTTGTATAAGCCCGTGAAGGATGGTAATTTCAGAGATCATTTAGCTCCAAAAGGTGAAAAACTCCTTGTTCATACCTCAAATTTTAGAGTTGTTAAACGGGTTACCGATACTATTAGAATATTCGACATTGTACGAAAAGAAATTCCATCTCGCCTGATTTTAGTAGGAGATGGACCCGATAGATCCGAATGTGAACGGCTTTGCAGAGAATTGCATTTAGTTGATCTTGTAAAATTCTTAGGAAAACAAGACGGACTTGTTGAGATTCTTAATGCTGCCGATTTATTTTTAATCCCTTCTCAATCCGAAAGTTTTGGATTAGCTGCTCTCGAAGCAATGGCTTGCGGCATTCCTGTTGTTAGTTCCAGTGTTGGCGGCTTACCTGAATTAATTAGACATAATGAAACGGGTTATATCGCCGAAATCGGGGATATTGACAGAATGGCGAAATACGCGATTGATCTTCTTACTAATCAAAAAAAGTATGAGCTCTTTTCTGCAAATTCAAGAAAACGAGCAGTGGAATATTTCGATAAGTCCGTTGTTATACCCATGTACGAAGACTATTATAAAAAGATATTAGATCAATAGAAAAGCTGGAAATCTACATACTTACTTGTTGTTCATTCGAAAATATTCAACAAAATTGAACTTCGTTGCAAAACTTTGATGATGGGCTCAGAGTTTTTCGGCTCTTTTGAAATTCTTACTATAGAAATTCTGTCTACACTATCAATGAAATATTTCGACTATTAAACTTAATAAGACATTGAGTAAAAATTTAATTGAATTCAGCAACAACCTTTACAATTATTTCCGCTATCTATTCGGTGAAGAATCCGCAAATAAATATATTAATTTTATTCAAAACAAACCTGCTCAATATTTAAGAATAAATTCTCTAAAAACTACTAAAAATAAATTAATAAAAAAGCTAAAAGAATATTATAAAATTCAAACCGAATCTTTACCGGATTTTCCATATTCTTTAAAAGTATTGGATAATAAAAATTTAGCCGGTAAAACAGTTGAGCATATAATAGGAGATTATTATATTCAAGGATTATCATCAATGATTCCGCCTATGATATTAAACCCGGCAAAAGATGATGTTGTGCTTGATCTTTGTTCAGCCCCGGGGTCTAAAACAACCGGACTTGCCGAATTGATGGAAAATCGAGGTACTTTAATTGCTAATGAAATCGCATTAGATAGAATTAAAGTATTGGTATATAATCTTGACCGGATGAATATCGTAAATGCTGCAGTGTTACATAATAAAGGCGAATTGTTAAGTAAAATATTCTTCGAACATTTTGATAAAATATTAGTTGACGCGCCGTGCAGCGGACTGGGAATTATTCAAAAAAAAGAAGAAGTAAGCAAATGGTGGTCAATTGACCGGGCAGAACGATTGGGGAATTTGCAGCTTCGTCTTTTAATAGCCGCTATAAAAATGCTTAAAGTCGGCGGTGAAGTTGTTTATTCTACGTGTACGCTCACTGTTGAGGAAAACGAGTTTATAATCGATAAGGTATTAAAAAAATATCCTATTGAAATAGAAAATATTGAGCTGCCGATTAAGTCTCATGACGGCTTCACTTCATATAAAAATATTCGATTGAATCCTCAAATTAATAAAGCAAGAAGGATATTACCATGGGAAGCTGATTCGGACGGATTTTTTATTATCAAACTTCGCAAAACAAATAAAACCAATTCCTCCGAATTAATAAAATTAAAAC
Source organism: uncultured Ignavibacteriales bacterium (assembly GCA_965613005.1). Taxonomy (GTDB): domain Bacteria; phylum Bacteroidota; class Ignavibacteria; order Ignavibacteriales; family Ignavibacteriaceae; genus CAVVVS01. The sequence continues at coordinate 4,407 of CBFDUR010000009.1, read as the reverse complement.
GAGGTGATCTAACGCTTCTAAGTTACAATAACAAGGAAGTAAGAAACTTACTATCAAACATAGAAAATGATTTTGGAATTTCCGGCAGTGTTTTATCAAAATACAAATATCTTATTAAGAAAAACAACGTGTATTTTATTGCCAATGATTGGGAAGATCAAAACTTTTCTATATTTGAGAGAATCGGAACACGTTTCGGAGTAATAGATAAAAAAGGTGGAATTACTTTACATACTCAAGCGGCACAAGTTTTACAAAATTTCATTACCGAGAATATTTATGAAATTGTCGATCGAAATGAACTTAAAACTTATTTGGAAGGTGGTGTTATAAAAAATCATTTCTCCGGTAACGGACAATGCGCAATAAAGTATAATGATTCGATTCTCGGCGCTGCCGTTGTTACCGATAGGGGAATTAAAAGCCGATTTCCCCGTTCAAAAAGAACCCAGGAAATTGTTACTTGTTAGAGACCGTAATGAAGCCGATGTAACTATTCTCATAACTTCTCACGGAAGCGAGGTGCACAATATTCGCTCACTTTTAACGGTCAATATTTTAACACGATGAAAGATATTTTGGTTTTTTATACTAAAAAAAAAGGATACGAATGATGAGACAAGACGTAATGTTAAAAATAAAATAAACGAGTTATATATTTTTACTCGAATTAAACTTTTACAAGGTGCATATTTTATCTAATTTAATAAATCAATTTATCATGTAAAATAAAAATCGGAGATACAAAAATTTAGTATGAATATTCAAATATTCGGGACAAAAAAATGTAAAGCTACGCGTAAAGCCGAAAGATTTTTTAAGGAAAGAAGAATAAAATATCATTTCAGAGAGCTTACCGAAAAAGAAATTTCAAAAGGTGAGTTAAATAATATATCGAAAGTCATTTCATTAGAAGATTTAATAGATAAAGAAGGGAAACAATATCAAAAGAGAAATCTCAAATTTATGGTATTCAATATTGAAGAGGAATTACTAAATGATCCTCTCTTATTTATAACGCCTATTGTACGAAATGGGAAACTTGTAACTGTTGGTTATGAACCGGAAGTTTGGAAAGAATGGGTAGGAAAAAACAGCTAGGTAATTTTTGCTTTTTAATTTATGAATCCATTTTAAGTTTTTCAGTTTATAGAAAGAGAGGCGGATCATTAATTCGCCTCCATGATTAACCAATCATACTTAATTTTTATACATCGTAATATAGACTGAATTCGTACGGATGCGGCTGTAATGCCATCGGTTTAATTTCTTTATCTGTTTTATATTTAATCCATGTTTCTATTACATCCGCCGTAAAAACATCACCCTTCAGTAAATATTCGTGGTCTTCCGATAAAGCTTTTAATGCAGCGCTTAAGCTTTCGGGAGTTGAGGGAACATCTTTTAATTCTTCAGGCGACAGATCATAAATATCTTTATCTAACGGTTCACCCGGGTCGATCCGATTAATTACTCCGTCTAGACCGGCCATTAATATTGCGGAAAAAGCCAGGTAAGGATTGCCGGATGGATCCGGGCATCTGAATTCGATTCGTTTTGTCTTAGGGTTTGTGGAATACATAGGAATTCTAATCGAAGCGCTTCTGTTCCGTTGTGAGTATGCTAAGTTTACGGGCGCTTCAAATCCCGGCACTAATCTTTTATAAGAGTTTGTAGTGGGATTGGTAAATGATAAAAGTGAAGCGGCATGCTTTAATATACCACCAATAAAATAAAGTCCCATTTCACTTAACCCCGCATATCCTGAACCGGAAAATAAAGGTTCGCCTTTTTTCCAAAGAGAAGTATGAATATGCATACCGCTGCCGTTATCGCTTAAGATAGGTTTCGGCATATACGTAACCGTTTTATTGTTTCTCTTGGCGGTATTTTTAACAATGTACTTAAACATTAATAATTGATCTGCAGCTATAACCAAAGGTTGGAAATGAAGATCAATTTCACATTGTCCGCCGCTTGCAACCTCATGATGTTGCGCTTCCACTTCAATACCGCAATTAATCAAATTGGTTACCATTTCGTTTCTTAAATCCATCAAAGCATCCGTTGGAGGAACCGGGAAATAACCCTCCTTATATCTCGGTTTATAACCCAGGTTAGGACCCTCGTCTCTGCCGCTGTTCCATCTACCCTCGATCGAATCAACCGAATAAAAGCATCCATTGGGTTTTGAGTCGAAACGGACATCATCAAAAATGAAGAATTCCGCTTCAGGTCCGAAATAAACCGTATCCGCTATACCGGTGGAGTTCAAATATGTATTTGCCTTTTGCGCTATATTTCTAGGACATCGGGTATATTTTTCCTTTGTAGCAGGTTCGTAAACATCGCATATTAAACTTAGAGTCGGTTCTACAACAAACGGATCAAGAAACATCGTAGTTGGATCCGGAATAATAATCATATCGCTTTCATTTATCGATTTCCATCCTCTAATAGACGAGCCGTCAAATCCGAAACCGTCTTCAAATGAATCGGTATCCAGTTGACTTATGGGAACTGTAAAATGTTGCCATTGACCCGGAAAATCCATGAACTTTAAATCAATATATTTAATCTTATCTGTTTTGATGTATTTAATAACATCATCAGCTTGAATTTGTGAGTTTGCCATATTTTAAACCTTTATATATTTAGTTATTAAAAAATGATTAGATATCTATAACTGTTGTTTCTTTAATTGTGGAAAGTACAAAAGTTGTTTTAGTAGCTAAAACCCCCGGCCATGATTGGATATCATTAAGTAATTTTTCTAAAGCGGCGGAGTTTTTAACTATTGTCTTCAACAAATGCGAACCTTCACCAAGTACGGAATGACATTCAATAATTTGAGGTATTTTTTCTACTTTGGAAATGAGTGTTTTATAATACTTTGAAGATTCCATATTAATCTGAATATAAGCCATTATATCATAACCGAAAGCTTTTCTATTAACCTTTGCAAAGTATCCTTCTATAACTCCTCTTTCTTCAAGTTTATGAAGCCTTTCACTCACTGAAGGAATAGACAGCCCTATAGCCTCGGCTATCTCATTTCGTTTGGTTCTACCTTTTTTTTGAATGATATTTAATATCTTAATATCTAAGTCGTCTAACATAGAACGCCTTAATTTTTTAGGAAAAGAAATTTATTAGCTTTAAATATAAGGTGTGTCTGGATAGAATGCAAACACTTAATTAAAGAATTAATCCGGGCTCACAAATGATCTTCATTTGAGTAAAATCATTCCCCTGGCTTCAGCAAATTTATCTGTTGTAAGATAATAATAGTAAATTCCACTGCTTAATCCATTATACTTGGAAATATCAAAAATTACTTGATGCTGTCCGGGTGATAAAACTTCATCTATCAGTACCGCAATCAATTGCCCTAAGGAGTTGAAAACTTGCATCTTTACATAAGAAGTATTTTGTAATGCAAATCTTATAGTAGTTGACGGATTAAACGGATTAGGGAAATTTTGATATAATGTGAAATCTTTCGGAATAGAAATGTGTTTAACCGATTGGACGGAACCGCTATATATTATTCGGAAAGCATCTGCAACTACCCTTCCGTTTGCTTTATCACCGACTTTAATATTTATTTGTCCTTCTCTGTATAGGGATAAACCGGTTAGAAAATTCCATTGTCCTCCATTTGTACGTTCAGTTTTGATTAAATTTATTGAGGTATCGGCATTTGTTATTGTAAAATTAGTATTATATGCATTACTTGGATCTGCAGGCCACCAACCATAAATATCGTATTTACCTCTTTTAAGCGGCTCAGTAGAATAAGAAACAAAATTATTTCCGCTTCCTCCCGGTATTGTTAAATAATTATCTCCAAAGAATTGCAGTCCGGTCGAATCTTTTTCCCAATTTCCTGTAATTTTTGCGTTTTCATTGTCTAATAATAAATGTTCAGGGTGAGATAATCCCAGAAATTCTGCTATTGCATACACAGTGCTTGAACCTATTTTATAAAGGTTATTATCAGTAACCCACTCGCCTGACGAATATTGATCATAGGGAGTTTCATAAGTTAAAGCCATTACTTTCGAGCCGAAATTAGCCCACAACCAACCTTCAGGAAAATAAGATTTTAATGAAGATTTACTGTAATCCGACTGTGCAAAGTATGGGTTATCCGAAGTATTTAAATTCGCAAATTGATATTCTTTTCTGTAATATTTTGAATTTGTTGAACCCGCTGTGTGAATCCAGAATGTACAATAAGAGGACACCTGGGAATGTAAATTTAGAAACAAAGAAAGTACTTTAGTATTACTAATCTCCAACATTCTTTTCTTCAATAATTTAACTACTTCGCTCGTTTGAGAAGGGGTTTTATTCCAATTTGATTCCACATCCACACCGAAATAGTTTGTCCTTGATCTCCCG
>CBFDUR010000008.1:0-13289 GCA_965613005.1 uncultured Ignavibacteriales bacterium | reverse complement strand
AATTTGGCTCTATTCTAAATATGGATATATGTTGTTGTTTAATCCACTCCCTAAAGGACGTGGTTAGTGATAAAAATCTATCCCTTTTTAGAATAGAGCCAAAGACTATAACTAGTGTTTGGGAACAGATATATTAAAAAATAAAATTTAGTTTTATGAACTACAGTAAATAAATTTGTAATTTTAAATTTATCAATACATTTTATCTGAAAATTAGTAATAGCTGAAACGATTAATAAATAAAATATTTTGTTAAGCAATTCACGACTTGAGAGCCTATGTGAAAGTTAATTATCAAGCACTTACTCGAGGGGTGATGAAATAAAACAAATAACTATTAAGGAGAAAAAATGAAGAGAGTAATTTTTATTTTATCATCTTGTATTATAATTTTATTTAACTCAAATTCATATGCTCAATCACCTAATAATAAAAAATTAGGATTCGGAATTATAATAGGGGATCCTACCGGACTAACATTAATATATTGGAATAATTCTGTAAATGCATGGGTTATGGATATCGGAGCATCATATTTTGGAAGCCCGCGTATCGGATTAGAATATCTCTGGCATTTTAGTCCATTTGACATGCATGCTGCCGCTATTTATGCAGGAGTAGGTGGTGTTGTCGGAGTTGGTGAAGGGCATGGATTTTGGTATAATAACGGAAGTGGTTTTTATGCCCGTCCTGGTTCCGGATTCGGTGTTAGGGGTGTATTCGGTTTAAATTATTTTCCAAAGGAAACTCCGTTAGAATTATTTGCAGAGCTGGGCGTACTAGTTGGTATTGTCCCTAATTTTGGTTCAGGGATTGATGCTGCTGTCGGTATTAGATTTTATCCGTAATAAGTATAAGTTATTTCTTGACATCATAAGTAGAATTTTTTATTTTTAAATGCCACTGCTTTTAGGCGGTGGTAACTTTTTTTAAAACTCATTAACAATTAAGAGTGTTTAATTATGTCTGAGACAAACTTTGTATATTTAACTAAAGAAAGGCTTGTAGAACTTGAGAAGGAACTTCAAGATATGAAAATGAACGGGCGAAAGGCAATTGCCGCTAAGATAGCCGAAGCAAGAGCATTTGGCGATTTGTCTGAAAATGCCGAATATGATGCTGCAAAAGAAGAGCAAGGTTTGTTTGAACTTAGAATTAGTAAACTGGAAGATATCCTTTCACGGGTGAGGATTATAGAGCCTTCACAATTTTCTTCGGATGAAGTTCACATTTTGTCTACTGTGGAAATAAGAAATCTTAAAAATCAAAAAACATTTCGATATACATTGGTTTCTCCTGAAGAGGCTGATTTTCAAGCAGAAAAAATTTCTATTACTTCACCGGTCGGGCGGGAATTAATGGGGCGTAAATTTGGTGATAAAGTCCAAGTTAAAGCTCCAGCCGGATTACTTGAGTTTGAAATATTATCTATAAAATGAATTGTAATAATTTTTGACGGATGAGTCATACATAAAGTTAGCCCTTGAGATAGCTAAAAAGGGAAGGGGAAATGTAAGCCCAAATCCTCTTGTCGGTTGTATCATAGTTAAAAATAACAGAATGATCGGTGCCGGTTATCACGAAAAATATGGTGAAAATCACGCAGAAATAAATGCGTTAAACAACTGTAAAAAGAGCGTTGAAGGATCCACTTTGTATGTAAATTTGGAACCATGCAGCCATCATGGTAATACACCCCCGTGCGTTGATAAAATAATTGAAAACAAAATAAAACGTGTTGTTATCGGGACATTCGATATTAATCCTCTTGTAAACGGAAAAGGCGTAAAAAAATTAAAACACGCAGGTATTGAAGTAAAAGTTGGTGTAAATGAAAAAGAATGTTTAGAACTTAATAAGTTTTTTTTCAAATATATCACAAAAAAGATACCTTACGTCAGCCTCAAGATTGCACAAACAATAGATGGAAGAATAGCCGATAAATACGGAAACTCAAAATGGATTACCTGTATAAAATCCCGTTACTATGTACATAATCTAAGAACTTATTATGATGCTGTGCTTATTGGCTCAAACACGGTTAAGAAAGATAACCCTAAATTGACGGTACGGCTTACGAAAGGAAGAAATCCTAAAAAAATTATACTTAATTCGAAGCTCGATTTAAGCTTGAATTTGAAATTGTTTACTGTAAATCCCGGTAAAAATCTTATTGTTATATCTTCCACAGAAAGTATTGGAAAGAAGAGAAAACTTAAAAATCTTCAAAAATTGGGTGTTCGTGTCATTTTTGTAAAAAAAGACTCGGATGGGGGACTATGTTTGAAAAGAGTTCTTAATGAATTAGGAAAATTAAATATTATTTCGGTACTCGTTGAAGGAGGCAGTAAAATTTTCAGCTCTTTTATTAGGGAAAATTTATTTGATGATATCAAATTATTTGTGAACCCGAAAATAATTGGAAATGGTCTTTCGTCGATAAATAACGTTGGAAGGAGTAAAATTGAAAAAGCCTTAAAGTTAAAAATAGCTAATGTTGAAAAAGTAGGCGATGATGTACTAATTGAATTAGTAAAATAAAGTTTTCCCTCCTCATTCTTGAATGGCTATCTGTGTTTTAGGATTAAGTTCTACCAAAGTCCGATTATCTTATAAAGATATTTTTTAATCTTACGATTTTATCAAGTTACTGTTATATTTGATAACTAATTTTTTAAATGTTTGTTAATTAAAGAGGTTATAATGTTCACAGGATTGGTAGAGGGGAAAGGCACTTTGGTTAAGAAAATTCATTCCGGCGAAGGATTGAGGCTTATTATCAAAGCAGTTGATGTTATGAACGACTTGGGAATTGGCGACAGTATTAGCGTTAACGGAGTTTGTTTAACTGTTGTTGAAAAAGATGAAATAACATTTTCGGTTGATACAATCGAGGAAACACTGAAGAAAACTAACTTGGGTAGTCTTAATGTGGGTGATGAAGTGAATTTGGAAAGAGCTTTAAAAGTAAATTCCCGGTTAGGCGGTCATTTTGTTCTGGGACATGTTGATACCACCGGAATAGTTACCGGAATTAAGGAAATGTCCGGCAGCCATTTTATGACGATGGAATTCCCGGAAAGATTTAAAAAAAATTTAATTTATGTCGGTTCGATAGCTATTGATGGTGTAAGTATGACTATTGCCGAATTAAACGAAAATTCATTCTCTGTCGGGATTATTCCACATACGTGGGATGAAACTATTTTTTCGACAAAAAAAATTGGTGGTACTGTGAATCTAGAATTTGATGTTCTAGGTAAATATGTTGAAAGAATCATGACGGATAATCAAAAAGACTCGGCGCTTACATAATGAGTTTAGTTAAAACTACTGAACAACAGTTTTCCGGCATAGACTATCAATTAAACTTTATCATAATAGTATCCGTTTTTCTCGAATGATAATAATATTATGATTCATGATTCTGTCCTAAAAAGATATTTCTCCGGTAAAGAAGCTTTGATCTTTGTTAATATTTGAAATTCGAAAGCTTAAAAACGATCTTATTAGATATAATTCAGTCATTAAGAAAATCAATTTTTTCTTTTATATTTTCAGTATTTAATGAAACACTTTGAACAAAAAGTAATTAGATTTATAGATGAAAAAAATCTTATCAATAAAAACGACAAGATTTTAGTGGCTCTAAGCGGTGGTCCTGATTCGGTATTATTGCTGAATTTACTTGTTAAATATCAAAAACGATTCAAAATAAATATAGGTGCTTTACATATTAATCATAGATTGAGAGGTGTTGATTCGAGGGAAGATGAGCGATTTTGCCGTTTACTTTGCGAATCTCTGAATGTCACATTTTATTCGGTAAGAAAAAACGTAAAGTCTTATTCTCAAAAGTATAAATACTCTTTGGAAGAATCAGGACGAATTCTTAGGTATTATGAGTTAAATAGATTTGCCGATAAATACGGTTATAATAAAATTGCTACTGCTCATAATTCTAGCGATAACGCTGAAACGGTATTGTTAAATTTAATTAAAGGCGCAGGTTTAAGAGGGATATCCGGAATTCCATACAAACGAGGGAATATCATTCGTCCCGTTTTATGTGTTACAAAAAAAGAGATCAATAGTTATTTGAAATTTCATAAAATCAATTTTAGAGTTGATTTAACAAATTTATCAAGTGATTATGAACGGAATTTCTTAAGGAATGAAATATTACCGGTTATTAAAAAAAGATTGAATCCTTCGATAGAAGATACCATATTAAACTCATCCGAAATTTTCAGGAATGCGGATTGTTTGATTGAGTGTAAAGTTAATGAATTCATTGATGATGTTGCAGATTTTTCAGGAAAAGAATTAAAAATTTATTTAAATAAACTTCCGGAATTAAAGCCGGAACTAATTCCTGAACTACTGAAAACTTTGCTTAAAAAAAATTTTCAGATGCAGGTTACTTTTGATGATATATTAAAACTAAAATCTTTAATAAATAAAGAATCCGGTAAAAATGTTAATTTATCTTCTAATATATCCGCTTTAAAGGAAAGGAATGTGATATTAATTGGTCCTTATATACGGGACGAAAATTTTCAACCTGTCAATACGGAAGTAGGAAAAGAAGTCCAAATAAACGGAAAGAAATTATGTATAGAGAATTGTGAAAGACCGATAAAATTTTCAAACAAGAAAAATGAGGAATATATTCCGGCAGATAATATAGATGACAAATTTATTATTCGTCGTTGGCAGTATGGCGATAGATTTTATCCGCTTGGATTAAACGGTACAAAAAAAGTATCGGATTTTTTGAATGAAGAGAAAATAGCATCTTCGCAAAAAAAGAAACAACTTGTATTGCTTAATAACGATAAAATTGTATGGATAATCGGCTTAAGGTTAGATGAAAGATTTAAAATTACCAACAAAACAAATAGGATTTTTAAATTATGTCTGAGATAAAGAATACGGTTACGGATCATATAGTAATCGGCAAAGAAGTTTTTGTCCCGCTGATTGCAGAAGATGTGCTTCAGTTGAGAATAAAGAAACTTGGTAAACAAATATCCGAAGATTATGTGGGAAAAGTACCGATTTTCATCGGCATTCTCAATGGAGCTTTCCTTTTCCTAGCCGATTTGATAAAAAATATTACAATCGATTGCGAAATTGATTTTTTCAAGTTGTCTAGTTATGGAGACGATAAAATTTCATCCGGAAATGTTACGCTGCTAAAAGAGCTTAACTGTGACGTAAACGGCAGAGATATAATTATCGTGGAAGATATAGTAGATTCAGGGTTATCGATGAAATTTATTAAAGAGCTGATTGCTCCCCATAAACCAGCCAGTATGAAAGTAGTCTCTCTGTTGGTGAAGCCGGATAGTCTTAGATATAAGGTAAAAATTGATTATATTGGCTTTGATATTCCTAGTGAATTTGTGATCGGGTATGGATTGGATTATGCTCAAAAATATAGAAACTTAAGATTGATATATGTTCTAAGCGAATGATGGAGAAATATTTAAAATGAATTCAATAAACAATAAAAAATTATTTATGGCAGATAATAGTAAAGGGAATGGTTTCAAGCAAAAATCTTCAAAAGGCAATAACGGTCCAAACAAGCCTGAAGATAATTTTGCTTGGTCCAAAATTATAAGATTGGTTTTTGGCTGGGGAGCTGTAATTATTGCTGCGGTGATTATAATGCAAATGTTCAAAACAAGCTCAACCAATTATGTTAATATTTCTTACAATCAGTATCTAAAAATATTAGACAAGGAAAATGTAAAATCGGCAATAATAACAAAATCGGATGTCAATGATTACTATTTTAAAGCAAAATTGAAAACCCCTGAAATTTTGAAAATAAAGGGTAAAGATGTAACTGTTAAAGATATTTCGGTTTACCTTCCCGAGCCGCTTATCAAAGAACAGCAAACTATCTGGATAGATAAAAAAATAAATTATTCTTTTACTAAAGAATCTAATGAGTGGATGAATATTTTGCTAGGCCTTTTGCCTTGGATTATTATAATAGGTGTATGGATATTTATCATGAAAAGGATGCAAGGAGCCGGTGGAGGAAGTAAAGGTATATTTTCTTTCGGTAAAAGTAAAGCTAAATTAATTAGCCAGCCCAGTCAAAAAATTACATTCCGGGATGTAGCCGGAGTTGATGAAGCAAAATTTGAACTCCACGAAGTAATTGAATTTCTTAAAGAGCCTACTAAATTTCAAAAATTGGGAGGTAAAATTCCTAGAGGTGTGTTGTTGTTAGGACCTCCGGGAACCGGTAAAACACTACTTGCTAGAGCCGTAGCAGGTGAAGCAGGTGTCCCATTTTTCTCTATTAGCGGCGCTGAGTTTGTAGAAATGTTTGTAGGTGTTGGTGCCAGCCGTGTGCGAGATCTTTTCGAACAGGGTAAGAAAAATGCCCCATGTATTATATTTATTGATGAAATCGATGCGGTTGGTAGGCACAGAGGTGCAGGTATAGGTGGCGGCCATGACGAAAGAGAACAAACCTTAAATCAATTGTTGGTAGAAATGGACGGCTTTGAAAAAAATAGCGGTGTAATTATTATTGCCGCTACAAATCGTCCGGATGTGCTGGACCCTGCCTTACTCAGGCCGGGGAGATTTGATAGGCTAATCGTGGTCGATAGACCTGACGTTAAAGGACGAGAGGGCATTTTGAAAGTACATACTAGAAATATCCCTCTTAATTCGAATGTTGATCTTGAAATACTTGCGAAAGGAACTCCCGGATTAGCCGGTGCAGAATTAGCAAATCTTGTTAACGAAGCTGCTTTGCTGGCTGCCCGTAGGAATAGGAAAAAAGTTGAAATGATAGACTTTGAAGAATCTAAAGATAAAGTGATGATGGGAATAGAAAGAAAAAGTATGATCATTTCCGAGGCTGAAAAGAAAACTACGGCTTATCACGAAATCGGGCATGTGCTCGTTGCCAGAATGCTTCCTGAAGCGGATCCTGTTCATAAAGTAACTATTATTCCACGTGGAAGGGCTCTTGGAGTAACAAGCTATCTTCCAATCGACGAAAAACATACCTATTCTAAGGAATATCTTGAAGCGATGATTACTTATGCGCTTGGAGGACGTGCAGCCGAAAAGATAATTTTTAATCATTACACTACCGGCGCAGGCAATGATATTGAAAAGGCTACTAAAATTGCCAGGAAAATGGTTTGTGAGTGGGGAATGAGCGAAAAACTAGGTCCGCTTAGTTACGGCGCTAAAGAAGAAGAAATTTTTCTCGGCAGGGAAATCCAACAGCATAAAGATTACAGCGAGCAAACTGCGATTATAATCGATGATGAAGTGAGAGTTATCGTCGGTACTGCAATGAAACGGTCTGAACAAATCCTGAGCGATAATATTGATTTATTGCATAAACTTGCCAAAGAGTTACTTGAAAGAGAAATTTTGGATGCCCAAGAAATCGATAAGATTATACGTGGTGAAAAATTACCGCCGTTGCCTGAAAACGGAAAAGATCAATCTTCAAATCATAAAGGAATTCCTGAACATGTGAAAAAGTTGATGGAAAAACGTAAAAATCAAGAATCTTCTTCAGAAAATGGCTCAAATTGACAAAGGTACTATTAACTATAAAGATGAATTGGTTAGAAAACTAATTCATCTTTGCTCTTTATTAATTCCTATCACTTACTATTTTATTCCTAAAACTCCCACTATTATTATCCTTTCAATCCTCACCGTTTTTGCCGTTAGCTTAGACTTGGCCAGATATTTTTCACCCTTTGTGGGGAATATATTTTATAAATTATTTGGTTTCCTTTTAAGGAAACATGAAATAGATCAGAAAAAGAAAAATCTGAACGGTGCAACTTATGTATTTATCTCTGCATTGTTGTGTGTGATATTTTTTCCAAAAGTATTTGTAGTAACAGGTTTTAGTATTTTAATCATAAGTGATTCCTTAGCTGCCTTAATTGGCAGAAAATGGGGTAAACATAAATTTTTGTCAAAAAGTTTAGAGGGAACTTTAGCTTTTTTCTTTAGTGCAAGTATTGTTGTTCTTGTTACTCCAAAAATAGAAGGATTATTCTTGGAATATTTAATAGGTATTGTAGCCGCCGCAATAGGGGCTATTGTTGAAAATATTTCTTTCGGTTATGCAGATGATAATTTAACTATCCCTATTTCAATTGGATTAGCCATGTGGGCTATGTATCTGATATTTTTGCCTAATTTACAACTTATACTTCCTAACGTTCCGAGGTAATGATGAATAAAAAATTGTTATTTATTAATATTGTTTTACTCGCCTTCATTCTTAATTCGTGTGGAGCATTTCAAAAACCGGCGGTCGGTCCTGAAGATCAAATAATTCTTGTAGCCGATTCGAGCGATTATGTGGTTTTAAAGTCCGTACTGGATTCTACCTTCGAAAAAATAATCTATACTCCGCAACCCGAAAAATTGTTTTATTTCCGGAGAATTCCTGTCGGACAATTTTCCAACTATCAAAATAGAAAAAATATACTTATTGTTGCTCCCTTATATTCGGAATCATCCACATCGAAGTATCTCCAGTCGGTTATTGATACTGCCGTTAAAAGGGAAGTTATGCATGATAGTGTTGCGGTAATTACTAAGTATAATTTATGGGCAAGAGATCAACTTGTTATGGTACTTACTGCGCCGACAATGAAAAAGTTGGAATTAGATATTGCAAAAAACAGTGATAATTTACTGTATCTATTTCAAAAAATATCCGACAAGCGTCTCTATGAAACTTTATATAGTTCGGAGTTTGAACGAAAAAATATTGAAGGAGAATTTTTAAAAGATTACGGATGGGTGATTTATGTCCAAGCTGATTATAAAGTTGCAATAAACGATAGTCTGAATCATTTCGTTTGGTTGCGTCGCGCTCCAAATAGTAGTATGGAACGTTGGATATTTGTTTATTGGATCAATAATGCTTCTCCGGCTTATTTGAACGCTGATTCAATAAGAGCTATTCGTAACAGATTGACTAAAAAATACTATCGAACTTATAACGATTCTTCTTATGTAGAAATAGCTCACTATTACTATACCACACATGAAATCAATTTTAAGGGAAGATATGCAATCCTTACTCAGGGATTGTGGCAGCTCAATACGTTTGATATGGGAGGTCCATTTATAAATTACACTTTTTATGATCAGAAGACGCACCGGATTTATATGCTGGATGGTTCGATTTATGCACCAAGATATTTTAAGAGAAAGCTTATTCAACAGATGGATGTTACACTGCAGTCTTTTATGACAGCCAAGCAACTTAGCAAAAGTCGAACGAAAGAACTTCTTGATGCTGTGAAAGATCCCAAATAAAATAGTGAGTCTGTAGTTCTGAATATAAATAGATGAATTTAAAAGTACAAAATATTTCTTTATATATTTTAACCGGTTTCATCCTATATATTTTTGTAATAAAGAATTATTTTGAATATTTATAACAGAGAGTTTCTCATTGAAATTATTGACGGAATTAATACCCATCCTATTTGCCAGTACTCGAAGTTTTTTATTGTCTGATGATAGCAAAGGTTGTGTTAAATTAAATATATTTTGATTTAGTATTTCCAATTTTTTAAGAAAAGAATAGTTGTTGGTTAATTCCTCAATAGCAGGGTTGTCTTCTTTTAATATGGATATTGCCTTTAAGGTTCCTTTAGCACGAATGAAATTGAAAATCTTTGAATGACAAAGTATTAAATATTGTACAATAAATTCAATATCGGTTAATCCTCCTCTGCTTTTCTTTAAATTGAATCTTTCCGGAACCCGAGGGAAAAACTGAGGATACAACTTCTTTCGCATTTCCAATATATCCTTTTTCACCGTTGCTTGATTGAGTGTCTCTATTCTTTCGCTAATTTCACCGGTTAACTTTGAAAAAAGCCTCTTATTACCGGTTATATATCTTAATTTAATAAATGCCTGGAATTCCCAAGTTCTTGCCCTATTGTTAATATACTCTATATATTTATTTAATTCCCAAACAAGAATACTGCTTTTCCCTTCAGGCCTCAATCTGCAATCTACATCGAAAGGTTTTAATTCTTCTTTAAGTTTCAATAACAATAATTGGAAATATTTCTGTGTATCGGGAAATATATTTAAGTCTTTAACAACAAATATAAGATCGATATCGGATGTAAAAGTCATTTCCTTCATTCCCAGGCTGCCCATTGCCGCAACAAAAAATTGAGTTTTTTTTAGATTCAAATTTCGAATAGAATCTACTATAAGATGTATTTTTTTAGTAAAAAAACGACTGATTATTTTGATAGCTTGAAGTGCATCAATCAATTTCATTGTTAATTGAACAGCTATAATGAAGGTGATTTTTTTAAGAGAAAAACTACTTAGGTCTTTTGTGGCAATTTTTTCAAAAACCTTTCTCGTTAAGAAGTATTCTTGTAATTCCTGATCCTCCGCAAATAAATCGATTGCTTTTTGGGAGAATTCACAAATAGTTAAAAATGAAATAAAAATTTTTTTATCGCGAAATTCTTTATACCAAATAGATGGGAAATTCACAGATCGAATTACCCTAACAAAATTTTGCAACACCAAGTCCGGTAGTAACGATTTTCTCAGATATTCGAAAAGACAAAATTCTATATACTTAAAGTTTTCCCTAGATTCTTTGTCAAATTGTTTTTGACCAAGCAATCCCTTTCCGTCGCTCAGAAAATTTAATTCTTTTTCCGCCCTAGAAAAATTTTCAAAATTTATATCCGAATATTTCATTGAAAATTTTTGAGGTGCCAGATTTATACCCATAATCGAATTATAAATTTTTTTAATTGATTTTCTGAAATACGCAACTTGTCTTTTAAAATCATTTGAATTTTTAAATTTCAAAAATGAGCTTAATTTTTCCAGAATTTCCCCGGATTCAGGGATTATATGGGTTTGTAAATCGTTCATTAACTGTAAAAAATGTTCAATCCTTCTGTAAAAAATATATCCTTCACTTAAAGTATCGGTTTCATTCGTGTTTAGTAATTTATTGTTTTTCAGTTTTTGAATAGCTTCAAGAGTATTACCTGTTCTTATCTTCTTCACTTTTCCACCGTTGATTAACTGAAGTGCCTGCACAGAAAATTCAGTATCACGAATTCCTCCGGGAATTAATTTTATGTTTTGCTCATTGCCTAAAGATTTTTCAATATTAATCTTCAAGTTTTTAATTTGTTCGGTTGGAGAAACTAGGAAAGTTGAAGGATAAATAAATGGCATTAGAAAATTCATAAATAGATTATAAAGTTCTCTATTTCCGCAAATAAAATCAGCTTTAATCAGCATTTGTCTTTCCCAGTCATCGCCTCTACTTTCATAGTAATTTAGATATGCTGTTAATGACCTTGTAAGGGCAGAATTTCTACCGTCAGGTCTTAGGCGAAGATCAACTCTGTAAATATAACCCGCAGGAGTAACGGACGAAGCATTTTCAATGAAAAGGTGTATAGCCTCGGTGAGTATTTCCTGGTATCCTTTGTCTTTTGTAACGTGCGCATCTTCGTTATAAAAGATGATCAAATCTACATCGGAGCTATAATTTAATTCATTACCCCCAAGTTTACCTAATGCGATAACACAATACTTATTGGTTATATCATGTATCTTATATTTGCCTAATATTTCATTATAACAAATTGAGAATAATTCTTGAAGTAAATATCTTGCTAAAGTCGATAGTTCATTGATTATTTCTTGAAGAGAAGCATAACCTAAAATATCTTTAGTGCCGATGCGTAATATTTCTTTTCTTTTTATTGTTCTAAGTATGTTAACTTTCGAAGTTAAAGATTTATATGGAGTAATTGCATCTTTTACGGTTTTAATAAAACTTTCATCTGTAAATTTGGTACTTAATGTTGAAGGATTTGAAATCCAATAAAAATATTCAGGATTTCTAACCAATATGTCTGTCAAATAATTACTGTTAGTTGCAATTGCAGTTAAATATTCAACGTAATTGGGATATTTTAGGCATTCATTAAGAAATGAAACTTTATCATACATATAAAGTATTATTCGAAGTAAATTTGACCAACTACTTTGTGTAAAATGCCTCATAGAAGCTTCCGATTCGAATAATGCAAATATTTTATCTAATGAATCTTGAGGCAAAGCCCCGGCTGATAATTCGAAAATTTTATTGATAAAATCTTCCGGTATTTTTCTTTCCATTTTGTTGTTATTCACTGAAATACAATATTTTGTAAATAATATCCGGTTACATTCTAAAAAGCTAAATAGAATCATTCCAAAGGAGCATGTTGACTGAAGAATCTCTTATTTTACAATGAATTAGAGATTCTTTACGGATTTTGGAATGACGCATCACTACTTTTTAGAGTATTAACATGGCAGATATAGTTTAGGATTTATACACTTATTAAATCTTTGTAAATCACTAATTTACAAGATTCATTTATCCTTTTTAAACCCCGCCGGGTTAATATGCTAGTATCTTATCAGCAATATTCGAGTTATTCTTAGCAGAAAATTAATTTTGATTTATTCACTGAATCTCACAGCATCTGTGACCTTTGGATATCATCCTAAAACTTGGCTAAATAATATTTTGATATGCTAAGTAAAAACAATTGGATTAACTAATGGGTTCAGATCTTGTGCGAAAAGTAAACCCATATTTCTATAGCTTTTTTATAATAACTCTATATTTATAACCGGATAGCCTTCCCACTTAAGCGCTAACAATTATAGGATAATCAAATGATTTTGATACAGAGGTAATTTTTACTTTATGTCTGTCAACTGTTAAATTATTTTGTGCCTCAATCAATTTTCTAACTACATCCCTGGCTATTTCAATTGTTTCAGTAACCGTTCTTCCTTGTGCGATTAGTCCTTGAATATCATCTGATGTTGCCAAATAAACTCCTTCGGGTAACCTTTTAATATGAATATTAATTATACCTTCCATTTTAGCTCCATGTAAATAGATAATAATAATTAATACAGTTTACAATTTGTTTTAATAATTTACAAATATTTTTGTGTAATTTTTCACACATTACTGCATTTAACTTTAAACAAAGTACATTATTAATCATACTATTTATAGAATAATTATTCCGTAGCTTTATTATATTATTCTCAACAATATTTTTGTTTTTCCCGCGAAAAGATGCGGAATACCATGAAGTTTTACAGTAAGTTTCTCAAAGTATGAGTCTTTTAATTCCATTTTCCCACAATTCCTTAACTGATAAATAGCACGCTGATTTTCATGATTGATT
>CBFDUR010000007.1:0-13333 GCA_965613005.1 uncultured Ignavibacteriales bacterium | reverse complement strand
TGATTTTACTTCTGAGGAAAATCAGATTATTGCAAGGCAAATGAAAGAAACATATAATATTTTTGTCCAGAAAGCCGCTTTGGGTAGAAAGATGAAGGTCAATAAAATGCATATCCATGCTCAAGGTAAGATCTACACTGGGAGCCAGGCCCTTAAGGTTGGTCTGATTGATCAATTAGGGGGAATCGATTCTGCTATAAAATTGGCCCGAAAAAAAGTTCGTGATTTTAATAATAAACTTGAAATTGCGATCTATCCTGAACAGAAAAGCTTTATGGAACTTTTAAGTAAGAATCTTTTTATGAAAAACCAATTAGAAAAAGAAATAGAGCAGATGGGAATCTTTGTAGACCCCATTCGATTCTATTTAAAGTATGTACAGCAAATCTTTTCAAAAGAAAGAACTTTTTTGGAGACGACTCATGAATAGGGGGTAAATACAGTTGAACAAATACAATGCCTGAGATGTAACCTTCTTACCTAAGTCTAAAGTTTCCTTTGATCCCATTATAATCCAATAAAAAAGAAGATATTTTTTTTTCTGATAATATTTGGAATAGATAAGCTTCATTTTTGTTTACGGTGCTTATCCCTTCTCTTTTTATTTTCATTGGAATAATTATTAAAACTTGGTTTAATATAAGTAGAATTTAATTATTTTAAGTTTTAGAAATTAATATTATTCATTTTGAGTGATTTATTTTATGAAAATATCATTTTCAGTCTTAAAAAATGAAAATATTATCAAATCATTTTTAATCGTTATTTCCATCATCTTATTAATTAGTATTTTCGGTTTTAATAATATTATCGATAAAAAAATCGAAAATGTTTTTGAATTAGTAAGGGGACAACAGCAACCGGACACAAACATCGTGTTAATAACTATAAACTCTAATGATATTGATAACGTGGGTCCATGGCCGCTTAAGAGAAGTTATTATGCACTTTTAATAAATAGTCTTACTAAATATAAAGTCAAAATTATCGGATTAGAAATATTTCTAAGTGCAAAATTTGTTACACAATCTATTTACGATAATCTGCTCACTAAAGAAATTCAAAAATCTAATCGTGTTGTTCTTAGCTCGGTTGCAGGAAGATTGTATCTGAAAGACGGGATGTATTTTACCGATTCACTAAGCTACCCTTCGCCGAAATTGATTGATAACAATTTGAAAACCGGGCATTTAAATTATTTGACGGATAACGGATTCCAAATTCCACTGGTAATTCATGATCATAATATAATCGAAAAATCGTTTGCATATCAGATAGCTTCCGAGTTACATATTGTTGATTCTGAACGCAAATTGAATGTAAATTTCATATCTTCATGGAAGAGATTTAAACGATACGGTCTTCTGGAATATTTCCGATTGGTGCATGAACACAGCCGTTTACTAAATAATCTAAAAAATAAAATTGTACTAATAGGTATAACTGATCCACAAATTGCTCTTACCGGTAAAACTGCTTTTGATGACGCATTACCCGGTTTAGCATTACACGCATTTGTACTTGATAATTTACTTGAACACCGTTGGCTGACATCGGATATGGCAACCGCTTCCGGTTATTTATTTATTTTCATCATTTTTATTTTCCTTTATTTCAATGTAAAAAGAAAAATTAATACAAGTCTTCGTTTTTATGCTATAGCAATAATAGGTTTTATTCTCATCTCCTATATACTCTTTTCATATTTTAATATTCTACTCTCATACATATATTTTTTAATTCCGCTTTTGCTTCTAGGTATAATTGAATTGTATTTCTTATTAATTAAAAATAAGCAAATGTTGGATGAAGCAATGAATGAAAAGGATATGTTGAATGATATATTGTCGGCTAAAATAAGGGACTTGACACGACTGCAAGAGGAACTAAATGTTGCCGGCGAGAATAATTCGGAATTGCTGATTAGTAAAATAAAAACACTAAAATCTGAGATATCAAAGCTCAAAAAGGATGGGGATGATAAAATACCGCTTGAATCGGGTAAAATAGGAAAATTAAATAATTTTTATGGTATTGTTTATAAATCTAAATCGATGGCTAATGTAATTGAGCTGGTAAAAAAGACTGCTCCGGAAGATGCAAATATCTTAATTCTCGGCGAAAGCGGAACAGGTAAAGAACTGATCGCACATGCAGTACATGCGTTGAACGGTCGAAAAGATCTAAAATTTATAGTTGTCAATTGCGGGGCGCTTTCCGATACTCTTTTAGAAAGCGAATTATTCGGACATGTTAAAGGAGCTTTTACAGGAGCCGTTACGGATAAAGTCGGAAGGTTTGAAGCTGCCGATAAAGGGACTATTTTTCTCGACGAAATAGGCGAAACCTCCGAGAATTTTCAAGTCAAGCTCCTGCGTGTTATTCAATCAGGCGATTTTGAAAAGGTCGGCAGCTCGAAAACATCCCATGTGAATGTAAAAATTATTGCCGCAACAAATAAAAATCTGGAAAAGGAAGTTAAAGAAAAAAGATTTAGAGAAGATTTATATTACCGTTTAAATGTAATTAAAATAGAACTTCCTCCGTTAAGAGACAGAAAGGAAGATATTGAGATACTAGCTCATTATTTCCTTTCTAATGAATCTGCCGGATTAATATTATCGAAAGCCGTTGTGAACGCTCTTCAGAATTATAAGTGGAAAGGAAATATCCGGGAGCTTGAAGCAGTTATAAAAAGGGCTTCCATATTTGCTAAATCTGCAGGTAGAAATTTAGTCCATCTTTCCGATTTACCTGATGAAATTGTAAAAGGTTCAATGATAAACTTTGATGATGTAGTTATCGAAACATTACGAAGTAAGAATTTTTCACATTCTTCTATTTCCGAAACGGCGGTAGAGCTTGGTAATATAAGCCGTACAATGATTTCCGAAAACTTTAGAGGCCGTTCGTTAAAAGCATATATCGAGAGTGGCTTTGATGAAGAAAAGGCAGTGAGGATAATTGCCGGGAATACTATCGATTTAAGTAAAAAGAGAGTTAGAGCAAAACTTAAATTATTTCTTAAGAATATTGAGAATGATATTCTAAAACTGGATACGACTAATTTTGAACAAGCTAAACTAAAGTTCAGTTCAAAATATAAAAATCTACCTCAAAAATTTCATTCTTATCTTGATGAGATAATAAGACACAAATTGAAATAGCAATAATTATGTTTACCCTCTAATAAATATTCATCCGTTTTTGTTGCAATTTATTTATATAAATACCGGCTTTTTAGAGAAAACTCACATGTAATTTGAGTTCAATTAACAAATTTTATTTTCAGATTCACTATTTCGGGTTTACTTACGTTTCTTACAGTTGGACCCCATGTACCCACTCCACAGCTAACATAATATTGAGTATTATTTTTTTTCATATAGCCCCAACTTAATTCATATATTAAGCTGGTTATTAAATTGACCGGGAAGAATTGTCCATGATGAGTATGACCGGAAAGTTGTAAGTCAATCCCGTTATTTTGCGCTTTTTCTAAGCTGAGTGGGGTGTGATCCATCAAAATAATAGGTAAACCTTTATCAACATCGTTCATCAATTCATTTAAGGATTTTCTGTCTTTTCCGGTAAATTGTTTTTTACTTCGATCATCTCGTCCTATCAAATAGAAAAGATTTTCAATTTTTACAGATGAATCACGTAATACATGAACACCCAATTCTCTTGCATATTGTACAGTATTTTCGATACCGTTAATAAACTCATGATTTCCGGTAATTCCGTAAACACCGAATTTACTTTTAATTTTTCTAAGTGAACGCCCGATATTTCTTTCTTTTAAAATCCTTGCTTTATCATCCACAAGATCACCGGCTATTAATACTATATCAGGTTTTAATTCATTAATTTTATTTACAATTTTAGAAAGAAGTTTTCCGTCATTAACGGGGGAGATATGAACATCGGAAATTAAAGCAACATTTAATTTATCTATAGTGGATTCCTTTTTTTGAATTTGTAACGGCAAGGTTCTTATTACAGGATTTCTAGTATTAATGTAACCGGCAATGTTAATTATACCGACAATAAAAATTACAACAAAAAACAAGATCAATTTTGTAATTTCATAATGTTGATTTATAATCCCGGGCAATATATTTAACTGTCCGTTGATAAACCTACTTATATCAATCAGAAAGATGGAAATAAGAAAATAGATCATAAAAGAGAACCAAAACGAACCGACCCACAATAAAGCATCATATAGTAAAGGTGTTAAAAACTTATCTAAAAACTTTGCGGTTAAGTAGGAAAGGGATGCAATTAAAAATATTATTAAATAATAAATCCGAAGATGCGGCAATGCAGCCAATGCTTGCCATCCTCGAATAAATATGTAATAATTTATTGTTCCGTAAACTGCGAAAAAAATCGAAAAAAATAAAATCATTAGTCTGCTTTAAAAATTCTTGAGAGTAATTTTAATATCTGATTGTTAATAAGGGGTAAATATCGAATGACCGCCATTATTAAAAGATTTGATGTAAACTACAACTTAATGAATTAGACTACTAAATATAAAAAGAAAACTTAACTACGGAAAGAAATAAAATTTTATAAAAAAATTATTTCGTTAATAAGACTGTAAAAATGGGAATGAGAAGTTTTTCACTCCGGTAGAACTGAAAAGGATATAAAAAGATATGTAATTTCGAAAGAACGGAACGGTTGAGAAATTTCTGGCTTAACAGAGAATATTTTGTTATATGTAATATAATAGTGAAATTAAAAGTTAAAGTTTTTTGAACTAAATCTAATTTGCAATTTCAGCCTTGTAATACTATGTTTATATTGATATGATATCTATCTTACCTTTTTGTAGAAAAAAATTATTATTTGAATTGCAGTTAAAAATTTCAGAGCAGATTCTTTTAAGCATTTAAAATTAGTGATGTAAATCATTGCATGTATAAAAATAATCCGGCAAAAATGTGGAATATTCTTTTTTTATGAGTAACTTCTCAAAAAATTATATTATAAATTGGTTTTCGACACACATTATTTCATATTGAATAATTATTTTCAAATAAGGTAATCCATAATTAAGGTTTTATATTGTTTACTTATTGATGGGGTAGAGGAAAGAACTAAGGAGTGAATTATGATACGTTCTTACATTATTTTTGTATTAATGATCTTTATAATAATATTTCCGGAAGAGCCGGAGTTTGCTCAAACTTCCGTTGAAAAGTTGGAGCAAACATCGCTGATTTCCGATAGTGCAAATAATGGAATGAGATGGCGGCTCATTGGACCTTTTCGTGCTGGTCGTGCTTTAGCAGCCGCTGGAATTCCCGGCGATCCGGCAACATTTTATTTCGGCTCGGTTGACGGCGGTGTTTGGAAAACAACAAATGCCGGTGTTACATGGAAACCAATTTCAGACGGTCAAATAAATCCTTCCATTGGGGCATTAGCGATATCATCATCTAATCCGAAAATTATTTACGTAGGAACAGGCGAAGCGGATATGCGTTCCGACATTACTTACGGTGGAGGTGTTTTTAAATCGATTGACGGCGGTGTAAAGTGGAAGTATGTCGGTTTAAAGGATACACGCCATATTGGTAAAATTCTAATCGATCCAAAAAATCCTGATGTTGTATTAGTAGCTGCATTTGGCCGCGCCTATGCACCAAACAAAGAACGTGGAGTATTCAAAACAACCGATGGGGGAAAATCATGGGAAAAAGTGTTATATGTGAATGATAAAACCGGTGCGATTGATCTTTCATGGGACGTCAATGATTCGAAAATTATTTTTGCTTCATTATGGCAGGCTTACCGTACACCATGGAGTCAATATCCTCCGGTAGAAGGAAATAATAGCGGAATATATAAATCAACCGATGAAGGTAAAACTTGGGCGAAAATTGGTACTCAAGGTTTACCCGATGGTCCTTTTGGAAGAATAGGTGTTTCTGTTGTCCAAGGTTCTCATGGGAAAAAAGTTTATGCACTTATTGAAGCGCTGCGCAGAGGTTCGGGGTTATATTATTCGAATGATGGAGGTAATCATTGGCGGTTTATCAATAATAACCATAATATAATTACCCGGATGTGGTATTTCGGAAGGATATTTATTGATCCTAAAAATCCTAAAATTATCTATATACCCGACCGATCATTATTTAGATCGGTTAATGGGGGTAAAACTTTTACTGCAATAAAAGGCTCGCCGGGTGGTGATGATTATCATTATCTATGGATTGATCCTAAAAATGACCGCCACTTAATAGTAGCCGGTGATCAAGGTACTTCAATTAGTTTAGATAACGGATTAACATGGAGCAGTTGGTATAATCAACCTACCGCTCAGTTTTATCATGTTACAACTGATAATCAATTCCCCTACAGGGTTTACGGCTCTCAACAAGATGCAGGTACAGTTTCAATCACCAGCAGAAGCGATTATGGACTGATTACTTTCAGAGACTGGTACTCGATAAATGGCGGTGAGAGCGGTTATATTGCACCCGATCCTAAGAATCCTAATATTGTTTTTGGAGGAAGTACCTATGGCGGTTTATTCAGATTTAATCGTATAACCGGACAAACTCAGGTTGTTTCTCCTTGGTTGCTATCTCCACGGGGACAATCTATACCGCAGCGTAAATATCGTTTTACGTGGACTTCACCACTTGCTTTCGATCCTCATAATCAAAATTCCCTTTATTACGGCGCTCAAATGTTGTTGAAAACTACAGACGGCGGTTTACATTGGAAGGCGGTAAGCCCTGATTTAACGCGTGCAAATTTACATAGTAAAAATAACGTAGGTTTATCCGCCCATAGTGCTGCACACATTGGGTGGGGCGTAATTTATTCTATGGCATTTTCTCCTATTAGAAATAAGATTATATGGGTAGGTACCGATAACGGTCTAATTCAATTAACGAAAGATGGCGGTAAAAACTGGCGGAATGTTACTCCTCCCGAACTTACACCGTGGAGTAAAATTAGTACGATTGATGCTTCTCCTTTTGATGCAAAGGCTGCCTATGCAGCCGTAGATAGACATAGATTGAATGATTTTACGCCTTATATTTATTGGACAAAAGATTACGGAAAACACTGGATTCGTATTGACAATGGTATACCTAGGAATACTTTTGTACGTGTAGTACGCGCTGACCCATATAAAAAGGGATTACTTTTTGCAGGTACGGAAACCGGTGTATATGTTTCATTTGACAACGGGGAACATTGGCAGTCGTTGAAACTTAATTTACCGACTGTTTCCATACGGGATTTAGATATCCATGATAATGATCTTATTGCTGCTACTCATGGCAGAGCCTTTTGGATTTTGGATGATATAACATCTTTGAGGCAAATGAATAAAAAAGCTTTTACCGGAAATGCATTTCTTTTTAAACCCGAAACGGCTATACGAATTAGACGAAGCGAGAATCATGATACCCCGCTTCCTCCCGAATTCCCACATGGTGAAAATCCTCCGAGCGGTGCAATTATTGATTATTATCTTTTAACCAAACCGGAATCTCCGGTAGTACTGAAAATATTTGATCAGAATGGTAATTTGATAAGAAAATTTTCCAGTGAAAAAAAACCGCAACCTATTGCTTCACAACCTTATTTTATGACTCAATGGCTACCGGAATTTCATCCGTTAACTGTACATCGAGGATTAAACCGGTTTGTTTGGGACTTGAGATATCCACCTTTACCCACTAAATATCATTATTATAGTATGGCTGCAATTGCCGGTAAAGGTACGGTAAGAGAACCTCAAGGTCCTTTTGTATTGCCCGGGAATTATATTGTTAAACTTATCGTTGATAATAAATCTTATTCTCAAACTTTTAAGGTTGTAATGGACCCGCGCGTAAAAATTTCAAAAGAGGAATTATCTTTTCAATTAAACCTGGCTCTTAAAATTTGGAATGCTGCTGCAAATCAGTTGTCGCTTCAAAAAGGTATTGATACTTTTAATAATCAATTAATCAGCTTACAAAAGAATCGAAATACCGGAACAAACATTAAGAGCAAATTAAAAATACTTGGAGATAAAACTAAAAGGCTCTACAACACAGTAAACGCTTTAGGAATAGCCAACTTGGAATCAACGGTATTAAGCGCCGACCGGCAACCTACCGAACAAATGATTGCTGCATTTAATATTAAGAATCAAGAGCTTCTTAAAGCGGAAAATAGTTGGAAGCAGTTGAATGGAACCGACATAAAAGAATTAAATGAACTTATAAATGAAAAGGGATTTCCTCTGTTAAAAATTCCAATAGAAACAATTAAAAAAATTAAATTTCCGAATCTAAAATAAAACACCGGAGTATAGTATCCCCAATAATATTTTTGTTTTTTATGTCAAAATATTTTTTACTGTTTATTGTTTTTAATCTTTAGTTGGAACGTCAGCCACCGAGTGGTCGGTGGCAGCAGATAGATGGTTTGTTTTATTGGTTATTGTGAATTGTTATTTAATTAGAAATTAGATCAATTAGGTCAATTAGAAATTAAAAAAATGCAATAGTTTAAACGTAATTTCTAAATTTGCGGTTTACCGCGTTAGGTGATTATTAATCATCATTATAAAATATTACTGATTTACCTGAAAAATTATTCCTTAAAATTTGTTTATAAATTCGTTTGAATTTACAATGATCTTTTTGAGGCGGTTTTTAACGGTTCATTCAGGTATACTTTTTAGAGCAAATTCAATTTTTACAAATAATAATTAGGAGGGAAAAGAAATTGAAACTTAAAAATTTAATTTTGGTTGTATTTCTTTCGCTATTAGTAAGTGCAGGAATAAATCTTGAAGCCCAAAATATTCCGAATCAAATCTATTCCGGATTAAAGTGGCGATTAGTCGGTCCTTACCGGGCTGGATGGGCAACGATGGCGGAAGGAGTCCCGGATGAACCGAATACTTTTTATTTTGGCTCTGCCGGAGGAGGGGTTTGGAAGACTGATGATGCAGGAAGGACTTGGCATTCCTTGATGCAGCAAAAAGAAGCATCTTCAGTCGGCGCTCTCGCAATTGCCCCGTCAAATCCCAAGATAATTTATGTCGGTACCGGGCAAGTTGCGCTTCGATACGATATGCTTGCCGGTAACGGTATTTATAAAACGGAAAACGGCGGTAAAACATGGAAGAATGTAGGACTAAAAAAAACTCGTCATATCGGTAGGATTCTTATTGATCCCAAAAATGCTCAAAGGGTGTTGGTAGCGGCAATGGGACATGCATTTGAGCCGAATTCGGAACGTGGAGTATATCTTACGAAAGACGGTGGTAAAAGTTGGAGAAAGGTTTTATATGTAGATAATAATACCGGTGCAGTTGATCTTGCTGCAGATCCGAAGGCTCCGTCAATTATTTTTGCGTCTATGTGGCAAATGCGAATGCACCCATGGCTCGATTATTATTTAAGTCAAACGGGTCCAGGTTCAGGGATCTATAAAAGTGATGATGGAGGTGAGCATTGGAAAAAATTAACCGGGCACGGTCTTCCGGCAGGAAATTACGGAAGGATCGGTTTAGCCGTTGCGCCCGGCAGTAATGGTAAAATTGTTTATGCTACAATTATAACTACTAAAGGGAAAAATGGCTTATATCGTTCCGACAATTCCGGGAAAACATGGAAACTTATAAATGCCGATCCGTCTCTCGCTAATTCTTACTTTAGCCGTATTACTGTTGATCCTCGCAATCCTAATATTGTGTATGTTATGGATCGTTCCATTCATCGTTCAACGGACGGCGGTAAAACATTCAGGTTTTTTAAAGGGTCTCCGGGTGGAGACGATTATCATTTCTTATGGATTAATCCTAAAGACCCTACTCACATGATTACTGCTTCCGATCAAGGCAGTGTTGTAACGGTTAATAACGGGAAAAGCTGGTCTAGCTGGTATAATCAACCGACAGGACAGTTCTACCATATTGAAGTTGATGATCAATTTCCTTATAGAATTTACAGCGGTCAACAAGATAACGGTACTGTAGGAATATTAAGCAGAGGTCCCTACGGCGTAATTGATCTGCGCGACTGGCATCCGGTTGGTGGCGATGAAAGAGATTATGAAGTTCCGAAACCAGGCAATCCTAATTTGGTTTTCGGCAGCGGACTTGGCGGACCTGTATCCCGCTTTAATGAAATTACTCGTCAAGTAGCTCAGGTTTCACCCTGGCCTGTTTCAACTTACGGTGCAAAGCCTAATACGGTTAAATATAGATATACGTGGATTACACCGCTTGCATTTTCTCATATCAAACCTTATCCTCTCTATTTTGCAAATCAATATTTATTCAAATCCGTTGATAATGGTGATCATTGGAAGAGAATAAGCCCAGACCTTTCAGGTAAAAAAAAGAATGCAGTCAATTGCGATAACCCTGATTTAGTCCAAGCTCGTGACTGTGGTTTCGGCGTGATATTCAGTATTGCTCCTTCTCCGATAGATCAAAATTTAATATGGGTCGGTACGGATGACGGGATAATTCAAAAGACTGATGACGGAGGAAAACATTGGCAAAATGTTACTCCATCTTCTATTCCGGTTTGGGGCAGGATCGATGCAATTTCACCTTCGGTCTTCTCAAAAAATATTGCTTATGCGGCGGTTAATACTCATCGTATAGGTAAATTTAAACCTTTAATTATTAAAACTACCGACGGTGGCAAATCATGGCAAACAATTACGAAAGGGCTGCCTAATGATGAATATGTAAATTCCGTTGTATCTGATCCGGTGAAGAAAGGACTTTTGTTTGCAAGTACTAATAGAAGCGTTTATGTTTCGTTCAATGATGGATCTGATTGGCAGTCACTCACCTTAAATTTACCTACAACTTCCGTAAGAGACATCTTAATACATGGAAACGATTTGGTTGCCGGTACACAAGGACGGGGTATTTGGGTGCTTGATGATATTGAACCTTTACGGGAAATTAACCCGGAAGTTGCAAAAAAATCTGTATATCTTTTTACACCTGCAATTGCTTGGAGGCTACGCGCAAATGAGAATCATGATACACCCTGGCCGCCTTCAACTTCGCTTGGTAAAAATCCACCTACCGGTGCTATTATTGATTACCGGTTGAAGAATAACTCTTCTATTAAGCTAACTATATTGGATGCAAAAGGGCGTGTTATACGTAGCTTTGCCGGTAATGAAGTACAAAAAAAATTGAATACCGATAGGTACTTTGAAAAGGGATGGATAGAAAAACCGCAAAAATTATCATCTAAATCCGGTATGCATAGATTTGTTTGGAATCTCCGTTACCCGCGGCCTGACGTACTTCGTTACAGATATTCGATTGCGGCAGTATGGGGCCAGAGTACTCCCGTTATTCCGGAAGGTCCCTTAGTTTTACCGGGTATCTATAAAATTATTTTAACTGTTGACGGTAAAAATTATACTAAAAAGCTTGTGGTAAAAGAAGACCCACGGGTACATATATCTTCCTTAGCTCTGAGGGAACAATTAAAATTAGCTTTAACGGTAAATGGAGAATTGAACAAAGCTTTTTCTTTACACAGGACAATAGGGAAAATGTTGAAGAAACAGAAGGAAAAATTCTCTCAGGCAATTTATGATTCTCTCTCTGCTCTGTCGAATAAAGGACATCCTAGTTTGTCTTCCGTAATAAGTGGGTTATCAGGTTTAGCAACTATTGTTCAAGCTGCCGATGCTGCTCCTACTCAGGGTCAGAGAGAGTTATTTTCAGTTTATAAAAAACAATTTAACGAGCTTTTTACTCATTGGCGTAAATTAATGAGAAAATAAAGACGTGTATTTTAAAGGAATTTTACGGTATTCCTTTGTTGACAGGAGATTTTCAACTTCGTTCGAAATGATTGGAAAAATGTTAAAGATAATTTCCGCATTCTTTCGAAAATGACATGAAAAAATTCAGTTAAATGGGATATTCAGCATCTATAGCCCGGTAATTTTATACCTTTGTCGGTAAGGAATTACCGGAGCGCCAAATTTATTGCTTGATTCTCAATTTTACCTCAAAAACGAAAGGATTTTCACATCTTTTGGACACGCAGAATGGTAACAAAACGAAGTTGTGTTATAGAGTTAATATACTTTAATAATTGAAGCCTTATAGATTTCTTCAACCATGAATAAAATCTGCATTTGTAAATAATCCTGTTTTTTGCCGGTAGGTATTTCTTAAAAACGGCAGTTTGTTATTCTATTGTTTTAGCATACCGTTACTAATCAATAAAAAATACAGCGTTTTTCATTTTTGATTATTGTTGCCGATTATTTATAATTGAAGATTCTTTTATAAATTTTGAGAACTATGTCTCCACTTATTGATTCAATCATCATTGTATTATGCGGTTTAGGTCTATGGACCGGCGCAGATTTGGTTGTCGATTCCGCCTCAAATATTGCACGTAAATTAGGTTTATCGGAATTAGTAGTTGGATTAACTGTGATTGCAATTGCTACTTCGTTGCCTGAATTTGCAGTTTCGGTTTCTGCCGCTTTAACCAACAGACCTGCAATTTCGGTAGGAAATATTGTCGGATCAAATATTTTTAACCTCGGTTTTATACTCGGTTTAGTTACCCTTTTTGCAACCGTTAAAATAACAAAAGAAATATTATACAGGGATTTTACTTTTTTGATTGGTGCCAGTCTTTTACTAGTTGTCTTTTTTATTGATATGCAGCTTTCACGATTAGAAGGGGTATTATTACTTATTGCTTTAATCGTATATTTAACAAAACTCATAAAAACAAAGAAAAATAATGGTGAAAAAAGATCCGACATAAAACTTAAATGGTGGATTATTCCTAAATTCATAATTGGTGTGGGATTAATTATTATAAGTGCACAATATTTTGTAGAATCGGCTTCCGCTATTGCCCGAATGCTTAACGTATCCGAATGGTTAATTGGAATTACCGTTGTTGCCGGCGGTACGTCTTTGCCCGAATTGGCAACATCGCTTGTGGCAATTTCTAAGGGAAAACAAGGAATATCTATAGGTAATTTAATTGGAAGCGATATTTTTAATCAGCTCGGTGTTTTAGGCACCGCTTCAATATTGAATCCTTTAAAAATTACTCATCACGATTATATTAGTGTAATTGTTATGCTAGGTGCCTTAGTTGTTACATTCTTTTTAATGAGAAGAAAATGGAAACTTACAAAAGTTGACGGTGTTATAATTTTGGTAATTGCTTTGTTACGTTGGGTACTTGACCCTTATTTTTAAAAATGATCAAGTTTTCTAATTCTTAACCTGGACAAGCCGGAACCAAAAAGGGATTTATATTGAAAAATTAACAGTACA
>CBFDUR010000006.1:0-13822 GCA_965613005.1 uncultured Ignavibacteriales bacterium | reverse complement strand
AATATTGGGGGTTCTATTTCGTGATAAGGCCATTATCGACAAAAAATCAGAGTTATTGATTTTTGTAACGCCAAAAATAATCAAGGATGGATTTAGTAAAGCAATAAATTAAATAAAAAATCTACCCTTAAGAAAAAACCGCAAGTGAGTTATACTCCTTGCGGTTTTTTTAATTAGTCCACTAAAATAGATAATCCGACGTTGACGTTATGATGGCGAACAGATGAGCGAATTTGACAATCATGATCTACTGGGCAATATTTATTTAGTTGGGCCTATGGGATCAGGAAAATCAACGGTTGGTAAACGGCTCGCGCAGGTTCTTGAATATGAATTTGTCGATAGTGATCGGGAAATAGAGCAGAAAACCGGCGTCTCAATTAACCATATTTTTGATGTGGAGGGAGAGGTGGGATTCAGGAAGCGGGAAGAAAGCGCCATTCGTACATTGACCAAAAAGACGGGATTTGTACTGGCTACCGGCGGCGGATCTATTTTAAGCGCAGAAAACCGTCATTTACTTAACAATACCGGTTTAGTGATTTATCTAAAGACCTCTGTGGAGGCTATTCTTGAGAGAACCAGTCGGGATAAATGTCGCCCATTATTGCAAACGGAGAATCCAAGAAAAACGTTGCAAAATCTGATGCAGCAACGTGAGTCCCTGTATCAGCAGGTAGCTCATTATACCATTGAAACAGATAATAAAAATGCGACCACGGTGGCAGACGAGATCGTCGATAGTATTGGTAAGACTAATTGATCCATAAACACGGTTTACACTACTTGCGAACTGGTAGCACGCACTAACTAATTGCGGGATAATATCTGCTATGAATGATCAACTTATAGTCAACCTTGGTGATCGTAGCTATCCAATATTTATTGGTGAAAATTTACTACAAAAGCCTTCTTGCTTTGACCCTTATATATCTGCTTCACAAATTGTTATCGTCACCAATGAAACTGTTGCTCCTTTATATCTGCACAAGTTGATACAACTGTTTATTTTCCTTTAGAAATAGGAAATAGGTGGGATTTTATAAGCGGTGAATTGATCCCAACGGGTTCCTCTAATTCTATAGATACAATAGTCTATAATATTACAGCCGATACTTTGATGCCCAATGGTCATAAATATTTCAGGATTAATCCAAATTATGTATACTTCAAAGATTTTATTAGAGCTGATTCAGTTGGAATATACTATTATGACATAAGGAATAATAGAGAATGGTTGTTCTTTAAATATGATTTAGAATTAGGAGCATATTCATATCCAAACAGTGATCATGTAAGTATAGCATACGACAGAGACCCCACAGATTCAACTTGGTATATTAAAATATATAAATGGGCGGATTATAATATGTTTTTGTTTGGTGATAGCACAAGAGTTATTAGATACTTTTACGATACCGGTCTTGATGACAGTTACTTTATAACAATTAGTCCGAAGTATGGTTTTATTGGAATTCAAGCTAGCGCTGTACAAGCTACTTATTATCAATCATTATTGGGTTGCACAATTTCCGGAATAACATACGGAATTTTGACAGCAATAAATGAAGAAAAACGATTACCCAATAAATTCCAATTACTTCAAAACTACCCTAATCCTTTTAATCCCTCTACTACAATTATTTATTCAATAATTAGAGAAAATTTTGTAACGTTGAATATTTATGATATACTCGGACAAAAAGTGAGCACTTTGGTTAATCAACAACAACGTGCCGGGACTTACAAAGTTACTTTTGATGGTAGCAATCTTTCATCAGGGATATATTTCTACCAATTACATTCCGGTAATTTTCAAGTAGTTAAAAAAATGCTGCTGATGAAGTGAGCGTTAAGCGAAGCTCGGACTTTTCTAAATTGAATAATGAAAATAATATTAAACATAACTTTTATAAGCTTACTTTTATTTATTTCATTTAGCTGTAATTACAATCATGTAAGTCCCGAACCGCAGTACTGATTGGAAACAAACAGTATCTAAAACGGCTTGGCAAAATATTGGAAAGGATGCTACTCAAAAGATTGGATGGATGGAAAAGGATAAGCAATGGAGTAATAAGATAACCTGATAAAGCTTTAAAACTTTTAAGGTTTTAAAATTATTTAATATGGGAAAAAACTATAACATTTGATTTTAAATAAATTTAATATGATTAGATCATTATATTTTATAATAATATTATTATCATTGGTTTTGTTTCAATCTTGTTATAAAAATTTAGTAAATAACCCGATTGAAGATAAAGCTCCTGATACTCATTTATTTTTAATACCGGATAGTACAATCAGTAAACAATCCAGCAGTTTAAAAGTTAGCTGGTCAGGTGATGATCCGGACGGTTTAGTAATAGGTTTTTATTTTAAATGGGATGGGCTTGATTCACTTTGGAATTTTACACAGGAAAATGACAGTACTTTTTCGTTATACATAGGAACCAAAGATACAACATATAAGTTTTTAGTAGCTGCGGTAGATAATTATGGAAACGGTGTTTACGATTCTAAAGTTATCCAAAACGGTATTGATTTCGGACCGGAGCCTTTTAATGATTTGAATGGGAACGGAAAACATGACCCCGGTGAACCTTTTACAGATATAGGTTTGATTGATCCCACCCCGGCTTCTTTGATTTTTCCTATTAAAAATTCGTCCCCAACAATTTCATGGAATTCAATTACTATTCTTCCGGATTCATCGTTCCCTGTAATGACCTTAGGCTGGAATGCTAATGACCTTGACGGCGATAATTCAATAGTAAGCATTAATATTGCGTTAAATGATACAAATAATTATTCTCGAATTTACGGCTCTGCAAGATTAATTACTATCCGGGCTACAGATTTCAATACCGGTAATCCTAAAATGGATATTCTATTAAATGGCTTGGAATCGAATATATTACCTCAAAAATTAACAGGATTAAAATTAAACGGCTTTAATAAAATCTATATTCAAGCTCAAGATATTTCCGGGGCAAAGTCTCCGTTTGTAGCTCTTCCCACCGGATCGGACAAATGGTTTGTAAAAAAACCTCGCGGTAAAATCCTTATAGTAGATAGCTATAATATAGGAAGTGTAACCGGAAATAAAGCAGCTTCCGATTTTTATAATAAAGTTTTTAACTCAATCTCAGGTGGAGCTTTTAATGGAAAATTCGATGTCCTCGATCTGAACAAAACACCATTACCTTACCAAGATATCACTTTCTGGGAAACTATAAAATTGTTCACTTATATAATGTGGTATGCTGATAATAAACCGCCTCTCGATTTGATGAATTATGTTACTAACAAATATACAACAGGCTTCGGGAAAATTGCTTTTTCAATGACTTTTGCTGATTCAACAAATATTTACCCATTCGATTTGGCTTCTTTACAAGGGTTTTTACCGGTTGATTCGTTGGGGCAGCACAAAAGTTTGAACTTTTTACTTAGAAATGCCGATGTTATACCTTATTCAACAGCTAACGGATATCCGGATCTTAAAACTTCCTCAACGGTTTCTTATATACGCACCTTTTATCCGAATGCTTTTACATCGGATAAAATCTACGAACTTTCAAGCAGACAATTGAGTGGAAATATAGCATTTGAAACTAAAAATAAATCGTTGTTTTTTATCGGGCTTCCGTTGCATCTGTTGGATGGAAATGGTAATGTACAAAAACTAATTGATAAAATATTTATTCAAGAATTTGGTTTAACTCCATGATAAAAAAGTTATTTTTTATAATCACAATTATTGGTTCATTGAATATATTCGCACAGAATAACGGGAGAATAACGGGGAAAGTAATAGATAAGGCTAACGGTCAAGGACTCCCAGGTGTAAATGTTATCTTAAAAGGAACGTATTTCGGTGCTGCAACCGATATAAAGGGAAAATTCCGGATAGTAAATATCACACCCGGAAGTTATGTTATTAAAATATCGCTCATAGGATATAAAACTGTGGAATACACAGGTGTAAAGGTGAAAAGCGGACAAACTAAAGAGATAAATGTTAAAATGTCGGAGACCGTTCTTACCTTAGATCAGGAAGTAACCGTTATCGGGAAAAAACCGTTGCTGGATATTGATGAAACGCAAAGCAAGAGAACTATTTCGCAAGATGAAATCCGAAATTCGATAGTTGAAAATGTTCAAGATGGAGAAGACAACTGCGGGGAGTATTATTTTGATGAGGGAAAGATGAAAGGGTTATTAACAATTGTGGAAAAATTATGAAAGTGCCTTTTTGCTTAATGGTGTGTCTGTGCAAGATCCTCTTTCCGGTACGGGCTTTGGTTTACAGCTAAGCGCGAATGCTATTCAAGAAATTGATGTAATTACCGGTGGTTTCAATGCCGAATATGGACAAGCCACATCAGGAGTAATAAATGTTAAGACAAAAGAAGGAGGAAGTAAATACTCAGGATATATTTTATATAAAAGAGATAATTTGGGTAATCCTAGTTCATATCATGTTTTTAATACTGATATAGTTGAAGCCGATCTAGGCGGACCTGAACCGATTACATCATATATTCTTCCGTCGCTTGGAATCAAAATACCCGGGTTGATAACATTTTTTAGCAGTCTTTATACAGGTCTTACCGATGGAATTACTCAAGGGTATTATAAACCTACCGCTAAACAAGTTTTTTCAACAACTTTTTATGGAACCCGATTCGCACCTAAAGAAGAAAATAATTGGTATTGGCTCGCTAAAATTACATATAAATATTCACCCACATTAAAATTTTCATATTCATATAATCAATCGGTTGCCATAAATCAAAATTCACGTTCATTACAAACCAATCTGGAATATGTGCAACCAAGTCCCGGATATCAATATACCTTCCAAAACATCCTCGATCAAGCTAATACATTTACTCATAATAATAAATATCATTCATTAAGCATTATAAATACCATAAATGCAAAAACATTTTATGAACTGAAATTCGGTTATTTTTATTCTAATTTACGTGCTGACGCAAACGGAAGAAATTGGAATCAGTACATACAACCGAAGGACTTTCCAAATTTCCCGGTTGAATACTATAATTTAAATCACGATTCGGTTGGGGTTATACCAGGCGATGGTTTTTGGGATGTCGGTAACCCATATACATGGCATGATCATTATATTGAAGAGTTCTCTATTAAAGGCGACTTAACAAGTTTTTTCGATGAAAAAAATAAGTTTAAAACCGGATTTGAAATCCAATTGCAGGAGATGCAGGTAGTTGATATTTACAAACCTTGGGTCGGAAAGCTGGGATTAAATAATGATATTTATAAAGTCTATCCTGCTATGGGAGCGTTATATGCACAGGATAACATTAACTTAAGCGGAATGATCCTCAACTTCGGTTTGCGATTAGATTATTGGTTTCCCGGTAAATATGTTGATGATGCCGTGAATAATCCGCTCGTCGTTACAATACCGGAGCAAACCAGAAAAAATTATAAAAGGGACACATTCGGTTGGTTCGGAAACAGACGTTTTAAAGCACGCTTAAGTCCGAGGCTAGGTATTTCTCATCCGGTTTCGAATAATCAAATGCTGTTTTTTTCTTACGGACATTTTAGTAAATGGCCCAGACCGCAGTTCGTTTATGCAAAACTAAATCCGTTGAACGCTCAATCATCATTTCAAAAATTTGGTAACCCCGATTTAAATCCCGAAACAACCGTTGCTTATGAACTAGGTTTGAAAACTCAATTCACCCAGAATGATGTTCTAACAGTAACTGCTTACTATAAAGATATTTTCGATTATGTTAATACAAGAACCGCTAAGATTCGTTCGGCTAGGTTTGCTACTCAAAATTTTATAACATACGTAAATGCCGATTATGCCCGTTCCAGAGGAATTGAAATCGAATTTAAGAAAAGGATGGGTAATTGGTTTAATGGAATTGCTAATTTTTCCTATGCCATAATAACGGGGAAAAGCTCATCAGCCGATGAAGGTGTTTTAGTGTTGGAAGGTGATCTTACAGAATCGGTGAAAGAAGAATTCATGCCTTGGGACAGACCGATTACTGCATCACTTTCTACTAATTTCTATATTACTAAGGGACAGCCGTTGTTTGGTCTTGGAAAAGGATTTCTTGACGATATCAATATTTATCTCCGGTTCTTTTTTCAATCCGGTAAACGCTATACACCTGCTATATTCACCGGTGATTATACAACCCAAGGAAGACCGGAATATGTTTATGATTTGAAGAATCGATATAGTAAGATTGGTGATCCTTGGTCTTGGATTGATTTAAATTTCGACAAATATTTTGAAATCGGGGAGTTACAATTTGCATTCAAAATTGAAGTTAACAACCTTTTGGATACTAAAAATTCAGCAATAATAAATCCGGTTACAGGCCGAGCTTACGAGTGGGGAGATCCGGTTCCTCTTTCATGGAATGATCCGAGATATCCGGATTTGCAACTGCCTATTAGACCTTATGCCGTTAATCCGGCTCGTTATCTAACAAGAAGAAACGTAAAATTTGGAATTAGTATAAAGTTTTGATTATGAAGAAATTATTTTTATCTGTATTAATATTGTTTGTATTTTATTCCGGGTCTAAGGCTCAATTAATACCGACACTCGGAGGACAAAGAGTAGGAATTTCTGCTCTTCAGTTTCTCAAAATTGGTGTAGGTGGTAGGGCTTCGGCTTTAGGTGATGCTTTTGTTGCAATAGCGAATGATGCTTCTGCATTGTACTGGAATCCGGCCGGCTTGGTTCAATTCAATCAAAATGAAGTTTTATTCTCGCATAATAAATGGGTTGTTGATATAAACCATGATTTTTTAGGTGCGGTTTATCATCTTGATAAAAATAATTCTTTCGGTATTGCTTTCACTTCATTGTCAATGCAAGATATGCCTGTTACAACCGAATTTCTTCCTTTTGGAACGGGGGAATATTTTAGTTTTGGAGATGTAGCTGTTGCCGTTACTTATTCGAGAAAGATGACCGAACAATTTAGTTTTGGCGGTACAATCAGGTATGTTGAAGAGACACTCGATAAATTAAAGATGCGCGGCGTTATGATAGATTTCGGTACTTTTTATTGGACAGGCCTCGGTACAACCAGGTTTGCCGTTACAGTTTCAAATTTCGGTAATCAACTAGCTCCCGATGGCAAAATTTTATTAGTCGGTCGAAGAGAAAAATCGAATTGGCAAGCATTCTCTCCGCCTACTATTTTTAGAATCGGATTTGCTTTCGAACCGTATCAGGATAGTGACAATTCAATAACTACCAGTATTCAGTTAAATCACCCGAACGATAATAGTGAGAATGTATCCACAGGTATCGAATACAATTGGAAAAGGATTCTTTTCATTAGAGGAGGTTATAAATTTAATTTGACTGAAGAAAATTTTAATTTCGGCATTGGGTTGAATATACCTATTGAGATTGCTGATTTTTCCCTTGATTATGCATATTCCAATTTCACCAGATTAGGAAATGCCCAACGGTTTTCAATTATATTAGGTTTTTAATGAAAATAAAACTATTTGCAAAATATACGTTGATATTGACAGCGATAATTCTTATTAGCTGTTCGGAAAAATTTAATATTAATCAGTTTGAAACTTCAAATGATAAAGTTAATATTACCGGCGATACAGTATATGTACAAATAAAACCTTCTTGGGGTGGTTTTAACAAACCTGAAGCTATGATTATTGGGAAAGAGCCTTTCATCTATGTTGCGGATACTTATAATAATAGAATAGTTATGATGAATTTGAACGGCGATATTCTTGGAACAAGAGAGGTGAAACATCCGGTAGCTCTAGCG
Source organism: uncultured Ignavibacteriales bacterium (assembly GCA_965613005.1). Lineage (GTDB taxonomy): Bacteria > Bacteroidota > Ignavibacteria > Ignavibacteriales > Ignavibacteriaceae > CAVVVS01. Next base: position 5,987 of record CBFDUR010000006.1, on the reverse strand, counting down.
CAGGATTATTTATTGAATTTAATTGTTTGTGCGGAAATAGATTTGAAAGACTCCACTACCGGCGTCAAACAAACTTATGGAGCGGTTTTTAAATTTCACCTGGTAGCAAGTTCGCATCATATTGAGAAAGCAAAAGTTGATACACTTCTGCCGAGGTCCATCGATATAAGCAATCCCGGTAGAATATATACCGGTGTGGCAACATTTTTCGATAACTCATTTTATATTGCCAGGCAGGGTCCAAATAATTCTACTTTTATCGATCCCGATAATTCAATTTTGATATTCAAGCATAAAAAAAGGTCTGACGGTACTGCTTTCGATACATTAATAGGTAGGGTTGCAAATCTTGATCCCCTAAGTTCCGGAATTCCTTCTGCAAGTTTGATAAGTTCCATCACATCTTTTAATAGAAAAAATTATAATATAATTTTAACTCTTATAGGAAGGAGCAACTTTAAAACACAGTGGTTGAAATATGTGCAAAGCCCGGAATTTACCGGTTATACTGTCAATCTGACGCCTGGACAAGAAGCTATGATGGTACCGAATAGATTTTCTCAACCGGAAGGAGCTGCATTGGATAACGTCGGCAATATATTCGTTGTCGATGCTTCTAAAGACAGCGTATTTAAATTTAATACGTTCGGAGCCGAGCAGCAATCATTTGGGGGGCCTGATGTATTTAAAGAACCTTATGATGTTGGGTTCTTTGACAGAACTTTATATATATTAGATAGGGGTGATAATAGAATTAAAATGTTTATTCTTTCAACAGACTTGAGGTAATTATGAAAAATCTAACTCTTATTTTATTCCTTTTAATTAGCATTGTTTCATATTCTCAAACAATTACTCCCATAGCGGACATTAAACAGAATGATTCAAACGGTGTTCCCATTGATACGGGAAAGGTTTTTACAGTCACCGGTATAGTAACTTCTTCCAATCAATTTGGAAACGATGGACCCGGTTCAATTCAAGATCAAACCGGTGGAATTTCAATTTACGGAAGTTTCTTTGCAAATGCTGTTAATATAGGTGATTCTGTGATTGTTACTGCCGTTCTTTCTCAATATAAGGGACTCACTGAGTTAGAATCTCGAAATAATGCCAGTGTACAAGTAATCTCTCATAGCCATCCGTTACATCCAATTGTTGTTACCGTTTCACAAATAATAAATCAACAATGGAATGGTTTCGAGGCATTTGAAGGCAAATTGATAAGGATAAATAATGTTTCCATTAAATCTTCAGGAAATTTTTCAGGAAATATGAATTATAATATTACCGATAATACAGCATCCCTTACGAATGGCTTCAGAATTGACGCTGATGTTTCATCAATAATCGGTACTGCAATTCCTTCCGGTAAAGTAGATTTGATAGGTATATTAGGCCAATATAAATACTCTGCTCCGTATAATAGCGGTTATCAATTACTTCCGAGATTTATTGAGGATATAGTGGATAACGGCAAACCATTAATTTTAAGCCCGATTCTTGCAGCGGATATCGATACAAATTCCTTTACGGTTTATTTCAAGACCGCAAGAAACGGAAATTCCAAAATCAAATATGGTCTAACGGCAGCTATGGAATTAGACTCTTTGGTTATTAATGATGATACAACCAGCCATAAGATTACTGTAAAGGGACTAAAACCGGCTACAACCTATTTCTATAAAGTTTATTCGACTAATGTAAAAGGTACTAGTGTTAGTGATTTACAATCAGCTACTACTGCTTCGGCTAATCCTTCAGTAGGGGCAATTAATGTCTATTTCAATTTTCCGGTTGACACCTCCGTTGCAATTCCAGGCAATGCTGCTCATGGTAATGTAAATTTTCAGCAAAAATTAATAAATAGAATCAACCGGGCAAAAAGTTCTATTGATTTGGCTGTATATAGTTTTTTCGGTTTGCCTAATGTTGCAGATGCTTTGGTTGTTGCTAAGAATAGAGGAGTAAGAATAAGAGTTGTTTATGATAGCCGGACAACTCAGGATGATATCCGTACCTTAATGAATGCAGGAATCAAGATTAGTAAACGCCCGGCAAGCCTACCGGGAATCATGCATGATAAATTCTTTATCTTTGATGCCCGTGATACAATTGCAACGAATGATTGGTTGTGGACCGGCTCTTGGAATGTTACTTCAACTGAACTTGGGTGGAAAAATAATGTAGTGGAGATTAATGATCCTACAATTACAAAAGCCTATCAAAAAGAATTTGAAGAGATGTGGGGAAGTAATACAGATACTCCGAATCCATCAAATGCTAAATTTAGTTATCAAAAAACCGACAATATTCCGCATTCATTTTCAATAGGCGGAAGGGAAGTTGAATTGTATTTTAGCCCTACCGATGGTACAACCAGTCATATTATTAGTGCTATTAATTCAGCAAATGATAATATTTATTTTGCACAATTTATGATTACACGAAATAATATTGCGACCGCCCTCTATAATAAATACACTTCCGGTGTACAGGATATTCGAGGAGTAGTTAATACTACCAACGCAAGTGGAAGTGAATATTCTTACTTATCTACATTTGCAGATATGCATCAAAATCCTCCGCCTACTCTTCATGATAAATATGGTATTATAGATGCTACCGATGGCTCTAGTGATCCGATAGTAATTACAGGATCGCACAATTGGACAAATTCTGCTGAAACAATAAATGATGAAAATACAATTTTTATTCATGATTTGTTAATTGCTAATCAATATATGCAAGATTTCAAAAAACGTTACAATGAAGCCGGCGGTACGGCTACTTTTATTATACCGACAAGCGTAGATGATAATTTTAATATATCAAAGTTTTCATATCATCTATATCAGAATTATCCAAATCCGTTTAATCCTATTACCACAATTAGATTTGAGATTCCAAAATCTCAACATATTGAATTAGAGGTATATAATATTCTAGGGGAAAAAGTAAGGACACTTTTCAATGGAGAAGCACCTGCCGGTATAATGACGGTGGATTTTAACGGTGATAATTTAGCGAGTGGCATATATATTTATCATCTAGAAGCAGATAATTTTACAGCTGCCAAAAAATTAATATTACTCAAATAGTTTAGTTGAAATTTTTCTTGTTTTCATTTAAGATGGAGTATTTTCTAAAATTTACAAATTTGTAGAATCGTAAGCAAATAACTAAATTTATTGGTTAAAATTTAAAGAATAAGGGAAAAAATATGGTTGACAAGAAAGGTAAAATTATTCAAGTTATTGGTCCTGTAGTTGACATTGAATTTCAGGATGGAAATCTACCGAAAATATACAACGCAATTCGTATACCGAGAAAGACTACGGAAGGTGTAGAAAATAATCTTATAGTTGAAGTACAGCAGCATTTGGGAGAAGATAGAGTACGTACCGTTGCAATGGACTCAACCGACGGGTTGGTAAGAGGTATGGACGCATTCGATACCGAGAAACCTATTTCTGTTCCTGTTGGTCCTCAAACTTTGGGTCGACTAATAAATGTGATCGGTGAAGGTATTGACGGATTAGGAGAAATAAAATCAGAAAAAGAATATCCGATTCATAGACATGCTCCAAAATTTGAGAACCTCTCTACGAATACGGAAATGTTTGAAACAGGAATTAAAGTCATAGATTTAATTGAGCCATATTCAAAAGGGGGCAAAACCGGTTTATTTGGTGGCGCAGGTGTTGGAAAGACAGTCATAATTCAAGAATTAATTCATAATATAGTTCAAGAACACGGTGGTTATTCCGTTTTTTCCGGAGTGGGTGAGAGGACTCGTGAAGGGAATGATCTATGGCTTGAAATGAAAGATTCCGGTGTACTGGAAAAAACAGCGTTGGTATTCGGTCAGATGAATGAACCACCCGGTGCCAGATTAAGAGTTGCTCTAACCGGTTTAACCATTGCCGAATATTTTAGGGATGAAGAAAGACGGGATGTCCTTTTATTTATTGATAATATTTTCCGTTTTACTCAAGCCGGTTCTGAAGTAAGTGCACTGTTGGGGCGTATGCCTTCTGCCGTAGGTTACCAACCTAACTTAGCTACCGAGATGGGTGCATTACAAGAAAGAATTACCTCAACAGATAAAGGCTCTATTACATCTGTTCAAGCTATATATGTACCTGCCGATGATTTGACTGATCCTGCTCCTGCGGCTGCTTTCGCGCATCTTGATGCTACTACTGTTCTAAGCCGGCAAATCTCCGAACTAGGTATTTATCCGGCTGTTGATCCTCTTGATTCTACTTCTAGAATTTTAGAACCCGGATTACTTGGGGAAGAACATTATTATGTTGCTAAAACTTGTAAAGAAATTCTTCAGCAATTTAAAGATCTTCAAGATATTATTAATATTTTGGGTATGGATGAACTCTCAGATGAAGATAAAACCATTGTTAAAAGGGCTAGGAGAATTCAAAGATTTTTTAGCCAACCATTTCACGTTGCAGAACAATTTACCGGAATTCCGGGCAAATATGTAAAACTTGAAGATACTATAAAAGGCTTCAAAAGTATTATCGATGGTAAATACGATAATTTACCGGAGGCTGCTTTTTTGTATGTCGGAACGATTGAAGAGGCAGTTGAAAAAGCGAAAAGATTAAAATAATTATGAATGAATTACAATTAGAGATAATTACACCTTCTAAAAAAGCTTATTCCGGAATGATCAAATCAATTATTATACCCGGAACTGCCGGAAGTTTTCAAGTTTTATTTAATCATGCTCCTATTTTAAGCACTTTTGAAATAGGTATCATTAAAATTGAATTTTCTGAAGATAAAACTTTATATTTTTCAACCGGCGGAGGAACGGTAGAAGTAACGGATAATAATATCCTTATTCTTGCTGATTCTATTGAAAAGGTGGAAGATGTCGATAGAACTAAAAATGCGATAGAGAGAACTAAAAAAAAGGTGGAAAAGAAAAAATAAGTGGAAATCGACACAATCAAAGTTTATAATACTTTGATGAGAGTACATAATAGATTGAAAATGTTTAATAAATATATAAAAGAGGCAAGACTTTTCCCAACAATAATTTCAGCAATACCAATATTGCTATTTCAATATGCCTTTTTTAATAAAGAAATATCTGACTTTTTAGTATTTTTAGGAAAAATAGAAATAGTTGGAGACATTACAATTTCTATCGTTGTTCTATACTTTGTAGCACAGATAAATAGATTCATTTCAAAGACCTTTTTTGAAAAAGAAGAAATTTATATGCCAACAACGGATTTCTTACTTTTTCAAGATTCTGAATATAGTCAAGAATATAAAAAGAAAATTTATGAAAAATTAGAAAAAGATTTTGATATGAGGTTACCTTCAAAATCATCACAAGAAAAAGATGAATTAAATGCTAGAAAAAGAATTTCTGAAGTTATGAGTTTAGCAAGAAAAAAAATTGGAAATGGGAAGTTGCTTTTGCAACATAATATTGAATATGGGTTTTGGAGAAACTTATTAGGCAGTTCAATCTTAGCTATTTTATTTTCTATAGTTACAACTTATTTAAGTTTCATTCACAATAAAAATACAATTTTTATTGTGTCGCTTATACTGTTATTTATCTTTTTAATAATTTTAATTTTTTAACATTCTTTAATCGCGGCTTTAATAATTCAATAGCAGATCGTGTCTCAATATAATAGCTCAGAGCCTTTTTTTTGTTATTCCGCAATTCAAATAATTCACCTAATTTAAAAAGCCACTTTTCCTTTCTTTTGTACTGTCCTAATATTTCATTTAATACCAATTCAGCATGTCCGTATCTTATAGCCTCAATTGATAATTCGAGTTCTTTTTTCTTGAATTGGCTATCCGCTAATAATCGTCGCTTCTCAATCAGCTGAGTACTAAACAACCCTAAAGCTTCTTTCAACTGGGCTTCATAGCTTAACTTCATCTTTGCCAATGAGTCTTGAGACGCATCGATTAGTGATTCCAAATTATTTTTT
>CBFDUR010000005.1:0-14519 GCA_965613005.1 uncultured Ignavibacteriales bacterium | reverse complement strand
TGGACCGCGCCCCCGTCCCTGTTTACTATCGATGTGAAAAGTAAATCCGAAGGCTCCGGCTTTTTTTAATTCATGAAGTAATTCTTTTGTTAAAGCAATTCCGTTGGAATTTATAATAGGCTTTATTCCACGTGACTTAACCTCGGCAACCAGTTCGATTATATCAGGATAAAGAAGCGGCTCACCCCCGGCAATCGAAATACAATCAGATTTTCTTAAAGACTGAAAAACATCCAATTCATGTTTAACTTGTTCTAAAGACTTATGAGAATCTCTGATATTTTTACGATAGCAACCGTAACAATTAAGATTACAGCGCGCGCTGGGCTCAAGCCATGAAATGCCGTTATCGGGCAAACTCCAAGGCAATCTGTAAAGATCTGCCGGGTCAACTATTTTTGTTTCCATTGTAACTCCATACGATTATTATTTCTTATAATTATTTAAATTTCTATTTATAGAGAAAATTCAAATGCCGATAAATAACGGTCTATTTGCCTCGGTAATTAATTTTCTTGTAACACTGCCGATAATATCGTTTTGAATATCTTTAGCCCACTTGATAGTTAAATCGGGGTTTAAGCTACCTAACGATGAATCCACTTTATCAATATCAATGAAAATACATCCCGTTACTTCAGCATCCTGTCTTTTTGCAATAAAGCAGGAATATTCTATCACGGCAATAGAATAGGGAGAATTTTCGAGCGGTAAAAGAATTCTTTTTAGCATTAAAACCTTTAATTTTATTATAGGAATTTAAGAAAAAAAAATTAAAAAACTCAAATTGACTATCGAGAAAAGGCATCTGTTTTTAATGCATTTTATAATCCATCAAAGTTATTAAAAGTGAAATAAACCTGTATGGATTTCAAAAATAATACCGGGTTTAACTCAACTGTTCAATTTGAGTTAGACATTTATTGCTTTATAAAAGCAAAACACAATTTTCCGAATCACCGAAAGAGGTAGGTTCAAACATATCCGCATCAGGATCATTTAACCAAATGTTCCCGTTTACAACATATCTGAATCTATATTCTCTACCTGCCTCCAATTCCACTATGGTAGAATACAATCCGGTTCTCTTATTTTTTTTCATCTTATTTACTTCGGAATCCCAATTATTAAAATCACCGACAACACTTGCACTGTCAAATGCTTTCTCTAAATAATCCGGTAGTGTAAATGTGATTTTGTAGGTGTTTTTATTTTTAATATATTTTCTAATTATAGCCATGACTTATCTCCTATCGGTTAACTTAATGATTATTAAATTAGCATACTGTGACTGATATTATAATATAAGACTTTACCTCTATATGTACAGAAAATATTTTAAGAACATAAATATCCATTTAACAAACTAGTAATTTTTCAACTTTTCAATACTAACTTCCCGGTTTGATTCCTACTCAAATTGAGGTTATTCAAAACGAGATTATTCAAAAGATTTTTTATTGTAATTATGCCGGTAACATTTCCATTATTAACAACCGGAAGTTGTTTAATTTTAAATGCCTTAAGTATTGCCGCCGCTTCAATAACAGATAACTCTTCATTTACTATTTCCGGAAATTTTGTCATTATTTTTTTTTACGTGAATTCCACTTCTTTCATTCATTCTTTTTCTTACGGACTCGGGATCAAAAAGATATTCACCATGTTTACGAATTTCGTTGTAATTGGGAAATAAAAAATGAAACAAGTCCGATAAGGTCAATTTTATTGTTATTATTTGTAACGATAGCAAAATCAATCCGATTACTTGATAAAATTGTTAAAACTTTTTTTAATTGTGCTTCTATATCCACCGTAATAAATTTTTTACTCATTATATCTTTTACTTTCATTTTATATCCTCTCGATTATTTTATTTATACCAACAATTTTTAATTTTAATATAATTTCGCTTTTAATAATTGAACTTTCGACTATGTTTCCTATTTTTAACACTTTCTATAAAATTTCATCCCTATTTTAAATACCGTTCGCGTTGTTAACAATTAAATAAAGCCGGTTTTTTTTAGTTTTATACTGTCACCGAAGTTATTTTTAGGCATGTTGAAAAACTATTTTTAATGCTTTTAAGATTTCGAAAATCTTTTTCAAATTAGGTCTTCCGTAATGTTCTCCTTTAAATATTTCCTTTAGAATTCTTTTAGGTTGTCTATAGAAATCCATATATGCCTTTCTCAGGATTTGTTCCAGTTCTTCAGGTCCAAAATTTTCCGTTTTAAAAACCGAATGCATCGCATCATATTTGTTCCAATCTTTTGTTATAATTTTCGATTCAACATCAAACCACAGATCTGTGCCGGGATAAGGAGTTAATATTGAAAATTGAGCGATTCCCGGATTAATAAATTTCGCAAATTCGATAGTGTTTTTAATATCTTCTTCCGTTTCTGAAGGTTCACCCATAAGAAAAGCACCCCAAGTTTCAATATCGTTTTGCTTCAACAATTCCACAGCTTTTATGGAATAATCTAAGGAAGCCTTACCGCCTTTTTTATATGCTTTGAGAATCCGTTCGTTTGGGCTTTCGATTCCAATGAACATTTGACGCACTCCTGCTTTAGCCATAATTTCGGCTGTTTCCGGTTTTTTAACAAGGTGGTCTGATCTTCCCATAACCCACCGGACAACAGGTAAATCTCTTTTTATTAAAGTTTCAAACAATTCAATTAATCTTTCATTTTTAAAATTAATTATATCATCAATAATCAAGATACGTTCGGCACTATATTTAGTGATAATTTCCTCAATTTCTCTTACGGTATTTTCAATCGAGCGTGTACGAAAACGCTTTCCGGAAAGAAGATGAACATCACAAAAACTACAACCATAAGGGCAGCCCCTTGTAGTTATTAACGGATATTCAATAATTTTTTTAGAAACTAATTTACTATCCTTTCCGTATTTCCAATTTGCTTCCCGGAGAGGAAAAGGAACGTTATTTAAATTTTGAATAAGCAAGCGTTTAGGATTATTAACAATAGTTCCCGATTCCTTATCTATCCATGAAATACCTAAAACTTTACTAGGATCGAAGTTTTTTCCCGATTTTATTCCGTCTAACAATTCAATCATTGTTACTTCGCCTTCCGCATGAACAGCATAATCTACATAACCGCTCTTTAAAGTTTCTATCGGACTGCCGGTAGGATGTGGTCCTCCCATTATTACTATTTTCCCTTGCTCTTTAGCTGCTTTTGCAACTTTAAGCCCAGGCTTGAACTGTACCGTATTACAAGAAATTCCTACTACGTCGGCACCTGTAAAATCAGGCACTGAGTCCAAATTTTCCAACAATTCTATTTGAACGTTATGCTCTGCCGCTTTTAGTACGGAGCCAATATAAGAGACACCGAGAGGTTGGATTCTAACCCCGGAATATTCGAAAATAGCACCTCTATACGGAGAGACTAATAATACATTCATAACGGAGCCTTTCTAGTTTTGTTGAATATTATTCTCCCACATTCTTTTAAATCTTAATTTCATAATTAACAGACACATATAAAGCACCTGTACGAAATGATCAAATTTAATTTATTTCGCTTCATTGCAGTTCCTTAATATTTTATAACTTTTTTCATAGCTACCTTTGAATTAAACTTCAAAAAAATAACAAGTGCATATAAGCTCGTGTAAAACGGCATTGCCGTCCAGATACCTAATAAACCAAATTTAAATACTATCCCCAACAAATATGCTAAAGGGACAAAGATGAACCAGTTTATTGTTACATCAGCAATCATAACAAAAACAGACTCACCGGCGGCAAGTAATCCGTATTCAAGGACGAGACCTATTCCAAAGAATATTTGGGCAAAACCGGCAATCTGCAAAACAGGAATTGCGATATCAATTATTTTAGAATTAGTTGTTAAAATTGATACGACAAAATGTGGGAATAGGACAAAAATCAACCCCAATAAAAAAGTATAAGCAGTAGAAATTTTACTTGTTTCCAATCCCCATTTCTTAGCAGCTTTAATATTTTTCTCCCCTAATTGATTTCCGACTAACGTTTGGGCAGCTATTCCAAAGCCCATTGACGGCATGAAAGATAAAAACAATGCAGACAGTACAACCTGGCTTGCTGCTTGCGATGCGGTTCCCATCAATCCTATTATTGAGATAAATATCAAGAAACCGGTCATAGTAAAAATACTTTGGAACGAAACGGGCAAAGAGATTTTAACAATAGCTTTCGCAATAGTTTTATCAAAACTTAGTCTCTTAAATAACGAATACTTTGTCCTATAACTTTTCATAAAGCTTACTACAACGTACACAGAAGTTTCAAGCATAGTTGCAATAGCCGAGCCCAAACCTGCACCCGCTAATCCCATCCGAGGAAAGCCAAAAGAGCCATAAACTAATGAATAATCCAGAAAGATATTTGCTAAATTTGCAAAAGTGCCTGCTATCATGAAAATTTTTGTTTTACCTATTCCAAAGTAGAAACCTCTGTATGCAACAGAAATAAGAAAGAAGGGCAAACCCATAAAACGGTAAAACAAGTAACCGGCGGCATATTTGCCTACGGTTTTATCCACGGCAAATAAATTAGCGATATTCAAGGAATATTTAACAACCAAAACGGCAACTATCAGACCCATTACCAATCCCATAATTATTGATGAGTTCAACACCTTTCCACATTCATCATACTTTTTACTTCCAAAATGTCTTGAGATTAATACCTGCGTGCCGGTGGATAAACTTGAGAAAAAACTGATTACCGCCCAAGTGGCATAAAAAGCAATACCCAAAGCAGCTAATGCATACTTTGCATCGGATAACCTGCCTATTATTGCTGTATCAACTAAAGATAAAAGCATTTGAACCGATAAACCGGCAATTATAGGTAAAGCCAATCGTAAAATAATTTTTTTATTTTTATTTATAATTAAAAGTTTCATTGTATTTTCGACTATCTTAAGATATAGTTCACAGCGGCAATAATTCTTTGGTTTTTCAACACTATATAAATTGCTTTTGAATGCCTGTGTATTTCTTTACCGAACTGAATAAATAACCAAATTTAAAATAAAATAGAATCCACGAAATTAAATTTTCAAATTCGTTTTTTGTTTTTACGGTTATAATTAGGTTTATTAAAAAGTCTTGAAAAAATAATGTAAAATTTTCTATTTCGGCGATAGTATCCACGCGGAAAAAACATCACCAAATTATATCCATCAGGTTAATAGTGTAAAATTATCGTTAAGAAATTCAAACGCTTTAAAACCATATTCATCATACAATAATTCAATTTGGGTTACAATATTTTTTGCACTTCCATCCGGCTGTTTTATACTCCAAATTTTGATGAAGCATAAAAAGAACAGTTATATGGACAACCTCTGCAGGTAAAAAAATTTGCGTTATGCCGTTTAAGATAGATTTGTATTTATTAATGGATGATAAATCTCCGGTAGGAAACGAAAGAGAATCTAAATTTTGAGGAGGTGAAACATCTTCGTTTCCAGTAAATTTACCATTGTCAATGAAGGAAATATCATGTATATTTTTTAAATTAAATTTATTTTCTAATGAATCCAACAAATTTAAAAATATCTCTTCGCCTTTAACAATAACATCTGCTATCCCTGTATTCAATACTTCTATCTTTAGAAAAGTTACATAATAACCTTTCCCAACGCTTGTTTTATTGAACTTTTTTACTTCATCCGTAATTTTCAAGTCTCTGAAATAGCGAGGTATATTGGGAGTAATTTCTATTAAATCAAAGGAATCAAGGTCCGTTTTTTCAAGTACTTTTTTGTTAATATTTAAATCAATTATTTGAACTTTAGGCACGCCCTCTTTAGCAAAGGATGCAACATAAATATACACTAATGGAGAAATATTCGTTTTCAATTTACTATAGATATTTAAAACGCCCGGGTTTCTCAATAGGACTTTCATACTACACCTCATTTGGAATACCGGTTAAAAAGCAGTAAGAAACTTTTACATCTTTAATAATATTATTTCAATAAAATGAAGCTTGTAAGAAGGAAAACCTGAGCTTTTCTTCTTACAAAACTACCGATATTAATTTACCGCTATTTTTCACTGAGCGCTTCTTCAAGTTTAAGAGATTCATTATTCTCTTTGGGAATATTTTTACCGTTATTTTTATTTACATTATCATTTTCATGATTATTTTTTTTATTCCCGATAAATTCTTTTTGCCAAATATCATCAGTTAAAGCCAATAATTTTTTATTGTATTCGGTTAATCCTTTATAATAGAGAGGATCTTTAACCGCTTCGGCTGCGTTTTCATCTATCGGCATAGGTTTAGTTGCTTCAAGATGTTTTCTAGTAAATTCATAATGGTCTCTTATCCCACAGGGAGCAATTAGATTCTTAACATTTTTACCCGATTTACCGTAGCCATAATTATTTTGCCATTTTCTTATGCCTACCATCAAATTAGATTTTAAAGCATCGTTAAGGTTGCCGCCATTTGCATAGATTTCCTTAATATTATTTTTCGAATAAGGATAAAATACGCAAGGAGTAATATTCCCATTCCATTCAATATAAATATAACCACCTGCTCTACCGGCTGCCAGACAACCGCTGGAAAAGATACCGCCGTTCCAAAAGTCGGGCAGAAAAACATGTCTGTCGTGAATAATATGTTTTTCTTTTGCGAACATCCATTTTCGTTGTTCAGGTGTAACCATTAAATCAAGGCTTTGGCTTCGCCCGATTGGCATATACTGAAATATCCAGCCATAAATTGCTCCTTGTTGACCATATAAAAAATCGACAAATTCATCCGAAATAATTTTTTCAACATTGTTTCTAGTTGCGGTAACAGATATCCCAAAAGGTACACCTACTTCTCTTAAATTAGCCATTGCTTCAAGTATTTTCTTAAAAACTCCTTTGCCGCGTCTTTCATCGGTTTCTTTTTCAAAGCCTTCCACAGAAATAGCAGGAGTTAAGTTACCTACCTCAGCCATTCGTTCCGCCATTTTTTTATTGATCAACGTACCGTTTGTATACATCTGGAAATAATTATCAGGATTTTCGCGACATAAATCCAATATATCTTTACCATCCGATTTCCAAAGCAACGGTTCACCACCGGAAATTACCGTAAAAAACGAATTCCATAACTCGGTTTTCTCTTTTACTATTCTATCGACAATAGCATAATCTAATTTTTCAGTGAATTGACCACTGCTTGAAGCGTAACAACCCGTGCACTTAAGATTGCATTTTTTACCAGGACTTATTGTAATAAATCCGGGAGGTTCCTGACCGAATTCATTTATAAACTTTTTAACATTGCTGTTAGTTGTATCGGATTCGACAAAAATTCTTCCAATGAAAACATTAAGTATTTTTTTTCTGACCGAAGAAGAAATATTTTTATTGGTTAATGCTTTTTCAAGAGTACCCACTAAGTTGGATAATAAAGTATATCTTTCATATCTTATATTCCAGGTATACTCATTATCTTCTTCTACAATCGCCTTAAACATGTACTTTCTTGCATAATCAGCAGCTTTTCTCCTTAAGATACTACTACCCAGCAAAGCATTTATTACATTAGGTACATTTTTATGAACTTGTTTTTCCAGAAAATTCATGACTATCCTCCTTCTTAATTGTTGATAACATAAACTACCTAAAAAGTATTTTTCTTTAAAAAAGTTTTAACCTTTGCAAATATTCACAATTCAAAAAATTTAAATTAACTTTTTTAGAACGCTTCATTTTATAAATCCTTTAACTTCATTAATCTCATTCATTTAAAGAACTCAACAAATGTACCACAGTTCAACTTACTTTATAACTTGCCATATTATAATATGTTAAATGCTTACCTGTTTTAAGGAATATATATAGTGCGAAACGTCATTTCCGGTTTTTCCTTAAGACGCTATTATAAGGGAATGAGTTTCTATATCATAGATTTGTTTCTCAGTTCTTCATTAAACCGCTTTTATTTTCTAGCGTGACAAACCCTATCAGAATAAATAACAAGCCTGTTATAAAAGCATTATAATAGTTACTCGGAATTGTACCGATGGATGGAATAAAAGCGGAAAAGATTAGCCATATTCCAAGAACGGCACCTACCCATCCTTCAAAAGTTTTCTTTGCACTTAATGTAAAACCGGCGACTGCCGAAATAATTCCGACAACGATAAAATTTATTATACCGGCCTCATGGAAATGGAAAAGAATTGTTGATAATAACAACCAAATTCCCAATAATCCTAACATTCGTTTTCGTATCATTTTTCAATTTTCATCATTTTGGATAAAGTAACTGTCAAGTTTCACAAATTTTCCTAAACCACCTTTTAAAACTTTATAAGTAATACATAAAATATACCAATATTTTATTTTTCTACTAACTTATTTAATTTTAACATGTTCTGTAAATAGGATGAAAATAGCAGCCGGCACTGTGAAATGGTTTTGCGCAGTAAAAATTCTTTACCGAATTAAATATTTATTATATTTTAATCTTTCAGAATGGATTAAAAAAGTTGGATTATTTTAACATAAAAATCAGCAAGTAAAAAACTTTTGAGTCGAATATATAAGTTAATCTAAAAAGGGTATTCTTGCTGCAAAAAGTTAAATTATTAGATATGTAAATGTTAAACGGCGGCACAGAATAAAATATCCTGTGCCGCACTATATTAAACAACACCTTGGTCCATCATTGCATCGGCAACTTTTAGAAAGCCACCGATATTAGCACCATTTACATAATTTCCCGGTGTATTAAATCTATCCGCCATTTGAATACAGGTAGTATGAATATTTTTCATAATCATTCTTAGACGGTCATCAACTTCATCTTTACTCCAAGGTAAACGCATACTATCTTGGGTCATTTCCAATCCGGAAACGGCTACACCACCGGCATTAGCTGCTTTACCGGGTCCATAAAGAATTTTAGCATCGAGAAAAACTTTCACACCTTCCAATGTGGTAGGCATATTAGCGCCTTCACTAACAAGATAAGCTCCGTTATTTAAAAGATTTTGTGCATCTTTTCCATTAATTTCATTTTGTGTAGCACTAGGGAATGCACAATCTGCTTTATGATCCCAAATTGGGTTATGGTCCATTTCCGGATCGGCAGGTGTATATACGGCATTTTTATATTTTTCAGCATACTCTTTAATTCTGCCTCTTCTCACATTTTTTAAATCCATTACGAAATCCAACTTTTCTTGATTTATACTTTCTTCATCATAAATAGAACCGTTGGAATCCGATAATGAAACAACTTTCCCACCAAGCTCTATTATTTTCTTTACCGTAAATTGTGCAACATTACCGCTACCGGAAACGAGGCACACTTTACCTTCGACAGTTTCATTACGAATCGAAAGCATTTCGGCTGCAAAGTAAACCGAGCCGTAACCGGTAGCCTCGGGTCTTATTAAAGAGCCACCCCAATTCAAACCTTTACCCGTCAATACACCGGTAAATTCATTTTTAAGTTTTTTATACTGCCCGAATAGATAACCTATTTCCCGACCACCCACGCCGATATCACCCGCAGGTATGTCTGTATTAGGTCCAATATGACGAAAAAGTTCGGACATAAAAGCTTGACAAAACCGCATGATCTTAAGATCGCTTTTACCTTTTGGGTCAAAATCAGAGCCGCCTTTTCCGCCCCCCATTGGTAAAGAAGTTAAACTATTTTTAAATACTTGCTCGAAAGCAAGAAATTTTAAGATTCCTTGATTAACGGACGGATGAAAACGCAAACCCCCTTTGTAAGGACCGATTGCACTATTCATCTCAATTCTATAACCTCTGTTTATGTGAATTTCACCTTGTTCATCCACCCAAGGCACTCTGAAAGTAATTATTCTTTCCGGTTCAATAATTCTTTCTAATATTTTTGCCGAGCGATACTCAGGGTGTCGTTCCAATACAATTGAAAGAGATTCCGCTACTTCTTCAACAGCCTGGTGAAATTCCGGTTCACTTGGATTTTTGGCTTTTACTTCTGCTATTAGTTCTTCTACGTAGTTAGACATATTAACCTCCCAGGTAATATTTGTGATTATAATTTATTCGTTTTGCGATAAACCAATAAAACAACTTTTGTAAAATCGTTTTATGTTTTTACATTCACCGGAGAATGGTAAGGGTAAATACTAAAAAAGATTTTATTATTGTGAACCGACGGGGAACTACATTTGTTGTAATTCTTGTGCAATATTTTTAATCTTATTTAATAACCCGTTAAATATTTCTCCGATCAAAAATTAATCAATTCCCGGTTTAAGAATAACTCCTATATTTTTATGACCATTAATTTTTACGGTAATGGGTTTTTCAAAATCCAGGTGAACTGTAAAATTTAACTTTTCAACAGCCCTTACTGAGTTTAACCAATTCCAATTAATGAAATCTGTTTTATAGTGGGAATTAACTGTAAAATATCCCACTTTGAAAGAAGTAATATTTTGAAAAAAATGTGAACCTTGTGAAGGAGTTACGCTAAAATTTTTAAAATCCGATTCTACTATTACGCCGGCACCTGCTATTTGGTCCCACGTTACGGGGATACCCAACCAGGGATCGAGGCTTCCCCATCGACCAACCCCAATTAAGATGTAAGGTTTCTTTTGTGAAAATAATTTCGCATTTAAAATCGAAACTTCACTTGCAACTTCCCGGCTCCTTGCTCTATCATACTTTTGAATATCTACATAAATTATATCATGGATATTATGTATTACCCCATTGCCGAGTACTTGCTTACTCTTACAAATAAGCTCCTCGGGATTATCATAATCAACATTCAGCTCCTCAATTTCATGACTAATTACAAGCGGTCGCATTTGCAGAAGAGCAAACTCTTTCCGTTCACCTTTTGGAACTTTAGTTTTCACAGCAAATTCTATCTCAACCTGCACCCCCATCCCCCAACTACCTATATCCAAAAGCATCTCCAATATCTCTGCAAGTGGAAATATTTTATGTTTTAAAACGGGTGCGAAAGTAACAACCCTTTTGCCTTCCCGTGATACTCCATCGTAAACCGCATCATTTTCCACAGAATAAGTTGAACCGGCATAAAATAATGTTTGATCTTCTTCCGCTTTTGATAATTCATACGACTTTATTAAATGCTCAGGGTATATATTCGTTCCCGTTTGAAGTTTGCTGTTTTTATCCAAAGCAAAAAATGTTTGTTGAGCATTTTTTAATGTTTCTTTCGTTGAGAAAAATTGTAATAAATGCGTGGGATATTTGGGAGAGAACCTAACTGCTTTTCCGCCGTCAACCACCTGTTTACCTAGCCCCAACGCAACAAGGGCAATTCCATCAGTTGCTTTTTGGGGAGGTACCGGATAGAAATTATATGATTTAGCTACTCCCGAAAAATCGGGATAAAATCTTTCCTTATGAAGCGAACCAACCAATATTTGAATTATTACAGCCATTTTTTCCTCTTCTAAGCTGTAGGAAGTGGCTTTCATATAATCTTTTGCTTTGCGGTAAAAAGTCGATGCATATACACCTTTTATGCAAGCAAGTAATTCATTCAATCTTACATTAATATCGTCTGCATAGTTAGGTAACATAAAGGTTTGATAGACGCCTGCAAAGGGTTGAAATTGAGAATCTTCCAAAAGACTTGAAGAGCGAATAGCCAAAGGGTGTTTTACGGTTTCTAAGAATTCTCTCAATTTATCAATAATATCTGCAGGAAAATATTTTGCTTGAATAAATCTCCTGGTAATCTCTTTATCATCGGTCGAATTTATTGCGAATGATTCCAACTTATTTTTCTTAAGGAAATAATCGAATACATCTATAGCAATAACAATAGCAGAAGGGACGGAAATTTCGACACCTTCAAACTTATAACGGATTCTATTGTTGTTTAACAAAATATTTATAAATCCTAGTCCGCGAGCTTTACCACCGAGAGAACCGCTACCGATTCTTGCAAAACTATTTTTAGGATCGAATGATTCTTTATTAAAATCGGTTATAATCCCCCTTTGTCGAAGCTCTTGATATAATCTTAATGAATTGATTAAATCATTTCTCAACTCCGTAACTGAAGAAAAATCAGTTACCTTTTTAGGTCTAAGTTTGTGAGCCAACCAAAATTCGGTACGTGCTTTTAACCATTTTGAAAAATGATTCCTTTCCGCATGAAAAATAATACTTTCATCAGGAACAATTCTCAGTTGTTCTTCCAAAGTTTTTAAATTATTGGCTCTCCCGACTGCTTTTCCGTCAAATCTCTGAAATACAAAATCACCGAATCCAAAATGATTCAACATAAATTCACGAAGTTCGTGCAATAACCTCGGTGAATTTTTATTTAAAAACGAAGCTCCGGATTCCTTTGCTTTTTGTGCAAATTCCAAATTACTGGACTGCAGTAAAATGGGAATATCTTTATGAAGCATTTTTACATTTTTAGTAAATTTAATACCGGCTTCGGGGTCTCTTTCTCCAAAATGTCTGAAATTACTATCGGTGATTATGCCCAATATATAATTTTGATATTTTTCAAAAAGGGACCAAGCTTCCTCGTAGGTAGTACAAAGCAGAATTTTCGGACGGGCGCGCATTCTTAAAAATTTATGCGAAAGATTTATTCCTTCAGATATAAGTCTTTGCGACTGATTGAATATCTCTGTGTAAATAAGTGGTAGATAAGTTGAATAAAACCTTACATTGTCTTCAACCAGAATAATTACTTGAACCCCAACTGAAGTGGTATCATTTTCAACATTCATTCTATCTTCAACATATTTAATAATACCAATCATTAAGTGATAATCGCCTTGCCAAATGAAAATTTTATCGAATATTGAGGTGTCGTAATATGACACAAGCTCTTTTCGTTCGTTATTGTCGTAAGCGAGCAAAATAATTGGGGTCTTCAAACCGGCTTTTCTAATAAGCCGGGCAAACTTTATCACATGCATATCTTCGATGTGCAAAGTTGTAATAATTAAATCGAAATGACTTTCCTGGATAGCTAATTCTATTGCTTCCGTTCCGGTGGTTACTTGTGTGATTTCAGGCGACTGGCTTAAATTAAGTATCTGATATTCTTGCCTGATTAAATCATATAAACGTCCATCTTCTTCAAAAAGATAATAATCATATAGGCTGGATACCAAAAGAATTTCACGAATTTTATATTTCATTAATTTTTGAAATTCTTTTATTCTGCTGCTGAAGATGTTCTCAATACTAATTATATTGAATTTTTCCCTTGAACTTATTCTTTTTTGCTCAAACAATTGTCATCCTTTTTCAATGGTGTAACTAAAATTAGAAAATTTCATCTATTTACTCTACGGCTAAACTTACAATTGCACAACTCTTTATTTCAATTTTATAGAACCCATGGATTCATTCTATTAACTATTTTATCACATTGCTGAAAATAAGACAAACTAATGGTCGGAAGTTAGACCTAAAAGTAGCTTCAGACCGTTGAATACCGAATAAGCAATGATAAATAAAATATATCTAAAAAGATCATTTTCAAGTTTTCAAATTATGAATATTAGTAAAAATTAAAGCCTTTTCACAGAAAATCCTTTTTAAGAAGGACTCATAAATATAAAAGATTCTTTTTTAAGCGAACTCATTAAAAAACCATTTAAACAAGCCCCTGATCCATCATTGCATCTGCAACTTTTAAAAATCCTGCAATATTTGCACCGTTCACATAATTGCCCGGTGTGCCAAATCTTTTTGCCGTAGTTAAACATGTATGATGAATATTTTGCATAATTTGATGCAATCGATGATCCACTTCCTCTTTGGGCCATGGTAAGCGCATACTATTTTGTGACATTTCAAGCCCGGAAACGGCAACACCCCCTGCATTTGCGGCCTTACCCGGGGCAAAAAGAATGCCTGCCTGTTTAATAATTTTATAAGCTTCAAATGTAGTCGGCATATTCGCTGCCTCGCAAATACAAATACATCCGTTTTTAACCAATTCTTTAGCATCATCCTCAAAAATTTCATTTTGAGTAGCACATGGCATAGCTACATCCACTTTAACACCCCATGGACGTTTATTCGGATAAAATTCAACTTTAAACTCATCTGCATAATCTTTTACACGGTCATTTGCACTAGCTCTAAGTTTAAGAATAAAATCAATTTTTTCATTTTTAACACCATCTTTATCATAAATAAATCCGTCGGGTCCGGAAAGGGTAACTACCTTGCCTCCCAATTCGGTAATTTTTTTCACCACACCCCAAGCAACATTTCCAAAACCGGAAATGGCGAAAGTTTTACCTTCAATTTCTTCATTTTTAGTTTTCAACATTTCTCCTTCACTTTTTTGTACCAAATCTCCAATTTTATTAATATTAGCATTAGATAAGCAATTAGCAGATCTAACTGTTAATTCAAGACTATCAACCAACTTAAATAGTTCTGGATTGATTTTATCTTTAATAGAAATGTTTTTATTCACTAATTCTTTTTCAAGATTTATA
>CBFDUR010000004.1:0-17823 GCA_965613005.1 uncultured Ignavibacteriales bacterium | reverse complement strand
GCCGTATTCATCGCCTACTATAGCAATGTGCGTTTTTTTCTCTTGGAATTCATGTAATAAATCGTTTATTTTTTTCGTTTCAGGAATAAACATGGCTTTTCTAGTTATTGTTAGAAGTGATAATTCCTGAAGCCCACCTCTATTTTTTAAATAAGGTAATAAATCCTTTGTGTAAAGAATTCCAACTATTTGATCCAGGTTCTCTTCATACAAAGGAATCCGGCTATGTCCCGATGAGTTAATTATATTTAACACATCTGTGATATCAGTGTTGATCGAAATAGAGATTATATCAACACGCGGAGTCATAACTTCATGAACAACGACAGAATTAAAACCTACAATGCTATTTATTAAACCACGTTCTTTTTCTTTTATTGTTCCCCTTTCATGACCCAAATTAGCTAGTTCTGCAATTTCATCAGGTTGCATTGCCATTTGGTACTTGCTCAGCTTAATTTTTGAAACAATTAATCTTATTGTTTCAGTAATTGTTTCTGCTATCGGATATAAAAGGACCCCCATCCAATATAAAGGGACAGATACTGCACTTGCAAAACTAAGGGGTCTTTTTGATGCCCATAATTTTGGAATAAGTTCACCGAATATTATAATTATTAGAGAGAGTATTATAATTTGAAATGAAAAGACTAAATTTTTGGACATGGATGAATTTTTGGCATAGTCCAAAGCTAGAGCAACAGATATGATTGATGCTGCAACGTTGACTATTGTGTTTCCAATAAGTATAGTAACCAGGAGTCTTCTTGGAGATTCAAGTAAATATAAAACATACCTGCGTATTAACGGATGACTGCTTAAGTTATTTTTTAATTTTCCGCTTTCAATTGAAAATAAAGCAACTTCCGAACCGGAAAAAAAAGCAGATAATAAAAAGAGAAACAATAATATTATGAATTTAAAATGCCAACCTACGTCCAAAAATTAAATTAGTCCCATATTTTTTGAATAGTTATTTTAAAAAGGAAGATCATTATTTTCATCAACTTGTACATTAGGTTCATTAACGCTTCCTTCTTGTACATTACTATTGTAATTGCTACTACTATTTGATGCATCCAACGGAATTAGTTTCTCAAGAAATACATCGGTTGAATAACGTTTTATTCCTTCCTTATCCGTATAATCTCTTTTAGTCAATCTTCCCTCTATATAAAATTTTTTCCCTTTTTTCAAATTTTCTTTATAGTAATCTGATAAATTAAATCCAACAATATTATGCCATGTAGTTTCATTTTGCCAATTGCCTTCTTTATTTTTATATCCATGAGTAGTAGCAAGGCTGAAGCTGGTTACGGAAACATTATTAGTAGTAAACCTTGTTTCCGCATCTTTCCCTAAATTACCAATTAACATGATTTTGTTCAATGAAAAAGACATCTTTCCTCCAATTTATTTATTATAAGATAAAGCTAATTAATAATGAGTTGAAATTCTATTAACCAAATCCAATCGAATAGTATTAATAAAATCAGCTTATATAAGGGATTTAAAAAATCAATGAGTTTCCCGCTTTCGACTTTTCTAATATAAAATATAATCATTTATAAGTTATATATACATAGCTAAAATATAAAAATATTTTTAACTAACAAATAAAAATTCATTTTTTTTTAATTTTATAATATTAATCTACTTTAAAAAATACCGATGTATCATTCCGAACACATTCACTTCGTTCAACGTAAACTCAGTGAAGAATCTCTAACCCATTGTAAAATAAGATATTCTTCAGTCCCTTCACTTTTTCGGAATGACTCTATTGAACGTTTTAGAATGGACTCATAATATATTACAAATATTTTTATTTTTTTTCGGTAATTAAACTTTTAAATTGATTTTGAATAGAAAATCAATAGAATGTAATTTAAATAGATATTTTCCAAAATTAAAATATGCCGAACAATTAAGAATGAATAACAAAACTATTTTCTAACGGTAACTATCCAAGCGTCTCTATAATTATCAAGTTTCCATAATTTATTTCTTATCTTTTCAGCCTCTTTTCTTTGAGTATAAAATGGAGTTAATTGTACAACGTATAGCTTTATATCATTATTGTAGAGAATATCAATTTTTTCAGATAATATTATTTTGCTTTGTTCGGCAAATTTTTCAGCTCTTTCCTTAGTCGTAAATGCACCGATTTGAACAATATAGTATTTTACATGAAAAACCGGTATAGCAGCAATTGGTTCGTTTATACGAATGGAAGTATCCGGTGGAATTTTATCGAAGACATAAGTACTATCCGGAATTTTTATCATACCGGATTCTTTTGAAGAGGAGCATTTAGTAAATAAAAATATCATTACTCCAAATAATATGAAACTAAAAATTAAATTCTTCATATTTTTTTATTTATGCAAGAATTTGATTAATCTTAATACAAAGAGTAGCTATCTCAAAAGTTTTGACTTCCCGGAATAACATATATCTTACATTTGAGACAGCCCCTCTTTCAAAACTTAATAAAATAGTAAATCGTTAAAAGAACCTGGCGTAAAATAGGGTAAAGCCAATTTGCTCGTTGTCCTTTTTGCAAAATAAATACTCCCGGGAATAGTAGACACATCTATAAGAGGGATGTTTGCTTTGTATTTACTATTTATCACTTTTATAAATTCATTAGCGATAATTGCGTAACCTTGATCAGTTGGATGAACACCGTCCAATCCGAACAGCCCTCCTTGAACGTAAGTAGTAGTAAATTTAACACCGTCGAAATAAGTACCGCCGGTAAAATCATGCGCTCTTATGGAATTAAAGAAAGAATAAAAATCGACCACACCGAAACCATGTGCGGAGGCTGTAGCGGAAATAGTTTGATTATAATTATTAACTATACTATTAACGGTACTTAGTTCACCCGGGTCTAATATTAAAGCATCAGGCCATGGATTCCGTGGATCAAATCCAAAAGGTTTGGTAGTATCAATTCCCGGAGGTAAAGCAGGATAATGATAATCCCGGTAAAACTTACCTGTCGGCTTGCCTAGTAATGCAGCATAGGAAGCCCCGGGAAGTGTTAATAAAACTTTCCCCGTTAAAAGTTGTGCGGAATCGGCAACACCATTTCCAATACTTTTGTCTCCATTTTTTTGATAAACGAGTCCTGGAATTTTTAATGCTGTCCAAGGAGTTCCCATGGCTACTTGCGGCCCAACAGTAGTAAAGAATGGAATAGCCTCAATATCCGGAATATTTCCTACAACTACATTTGTCCCAAATTCACTATGGAGGGTTGCCAAACTGTCCATAAGTGTACTGAAAAGAAATGCGAAGGTTTGAGTGGGTGTATATGCAACTGTACCGCCCATACCGGCATATCCTAGGATATCATTATTACCGACCCAGACGGTTACAAAAGTAGGTTTAAGAGCCTTTGTTTGATCAAACGCGCTGCCCTGCCCTCTTAAAACTAAATCGAACATCGGGTTTGGGCTATTCGCATAAATTGCAGTAAAACAATTTTTTGAATTAGTAGCATTTAAAATATCATAGACTCTGGCACCGGGAACTCCTAAATTGTTATAAGGTGCCGGATATGCAGCATTAGTTAAAGTTCCGCTACTCGGTTGTGTAGTAAGAACAAACGGACTAAGTGATTTTACAACAATTCTACCGCCAATACCCGGATCGCTTACCAAAGGTTGAACGTACTTTACACCCATTTGTTCAGCTAAGAGATTTCCAAATGAATATTTTTGTGCGCTTTCAAATAAGGCGCCCGATTGAAAACCGGCAGTTAAGCTATTTCCCAACGTAACAACTCTTGAAAGATTTACGTTGCCGCTTTTAGGGCTGGGAGGAGGTGGAGCTGTTAACGAAGTTCTATCTTTACATCCATTCATTACGAATAAAGTTAAGATAGCAACAATCAGAAAGACAAATATATTTTTCATATTAAATTTCCTTTAGTAATTAAAAACTATACGATAAACTGAATGAAAGAAGGCTAGCCGATGTATTATACGTTCCGTTAAACGGTGAATTCCCTTCGGTATAATCTTCTTTTGAATTTGTAACGGTTGTTTGTTGACCTCTAATAAACAAATAACCAAGGTCAGCTTCAAAATTTCGCGTAAGTTTATAATTGATGCCAACACTAAATCCTAAACGGTTTGCATCCGGTAAAGACGGATTAATGTATTTGGGTTTAACCGGACTCTTATCAAATAAAATTCCCGCTGCAACACTTAAATTGGAAGCAACTTCATATTTACCGCCGAATCTTAGTATATATGAATTCCGATACATCTTGGGGCTGTTAATATCTTGATACGCAGGATTAGCAAAATGCACCTTTAATGTATCATAACTAGACCAACCGATGTATTGAAAATCGGCGCTCAATTTGAGGCGGGGAGTAACATCGTATGCCACTCCGACGACTAAGTTAAATGGTACTGTTATCGGCGCAGTTGCTTTACCTTCGGGAAGCTTTTCCGCATTGATTAATTGCTGAGCACCGGTAGTGTTACTGTACCGTCAAAATTATATTTTATTTGACTGTGAAAAGAAGCTCCGAAAGATAATTTTTTATCAGGTTTATAAAGAATTCCGAATTGATATCCGAAAGCAGAATTATCCTTTCCCGTTAATTGAACGAATGCATCACCGGCGAAAGGAGTTTGTGGAGTTTTCTGAGTTATTGTTACATTTGCAAAACTATAAACGAAACTACCGCTAACTGATAATTTATCTGATATTTTGTATGCAATAGATGGATTTATTTGAAATGTTTGGATATTGGTTTTTATAGCTAAATATCTTCCAATCCAGTTACTATTCCATTTAGTTCCTAAACCAAAAGGTGTTGTAAATCCAACACCGAGAAATAAACTTTTGTTAACTTGATAGGTAGCATAAAAATATGTAGGAAAAAAAGTCTGATTAATCATTTTGTATTCGGTAATAGCAGGAGCTACACCTCTAAATGAGGCTTCGGGAACAATCATGGTTGTCCCGAGCATTAGATGGAATCCTTTTAATTGCGTAATTCCGGCTACATTATAATACATGGCGGAAGGATTATTAGCTATTGCAGTAAAAGCACCGCCCATAGCCATTGCCTTAGCTCCATGTTCGTTTATCTGAAATCCACCGGCAAATACGGATTCACTTAAAAGAAGCAATAATGATAGTATAAATAGTTTAATTTTCACGAGACCTCCCTAAAGGTTAATAAAAATAATTTAATTTATTTAAGTTTGTCATTTTAATGACCGACTACTCAATAGAGAACAGATCAACCCCTTTTTCTACAGCAATTCCTTCTTGTACATTTAAATTGCGGATTGTTCCGGATATCGGAGCACAAAGATCATTTTCCATCTTCATAGCTTCAAGGATCATTATTGACTCCCCTTTAGATATCTCATCTCCTTCATTCTTTTTAATTTTTAAGATTATTCCAGGCATAGGCGCTTTAACATCTAATTTATGGTTTATGTTTTTGTTGATTCCTACTAATTTAGAAGCTTTTTCTTGCAATGATGTTCTGATAACTGCTTCAAATTGTTTTCCATCAACTGTAATACGATATTTTTCATCGTTTATTTTTTCCGATGATATTTTATATAATTTATTACTGAATGTCAAGAGATATGTAACCCCGCTCAACAAAGTAACATCATAATCATATCTCTTTCCGTTTAATTTTACAGACGAACCGTTGAAAATTATAATTTCATTCTTAATATCTTCAATCGTAACTATATATTCACTCATATAATAACTCAGTCCACTTATTATTATCTCTATTTAATTTATTCCGAATGTGATTACCGGCAGATGATTGTTCTTTAAGAGCAGCAATAAATATTGAAACTATTGTTTGTAATTTATAATCAGTTTGTTTGCCGTTTTCCTTTTCTAAAGAAGGAATAAATTCATTTTCAATAAAATTAATATCGAACGTGCCGGCAATAAATTTTTTATGGTTAAATATTTTTTTAAGAAATGAAATATTACTCGTCACTCCGGCAATACTATATTCAGATAAAGCGCGAAGCATTCTACTGATTGCACTTTTGCGATCTTTATCCCAAACGATTAATTTCGAAATTAAGGGATCGTAATACATCGAAACTTTTGAACCTCTTCCAAATCCATTGTCAACTCGTACGCCCGGTCCCGAGGGAATTACATATTCTAAGAGTTCACCCGTTGAAGGTAAAAAATTATTCTCAAAATCTTCGGCATAAATTCTCGATTCAAAAGCGTGTCCGTTCATTCTTATATCATCTTGCTTGAATGAAATTTTATTTCCGGATGCAATAGATATTTGTTCTTTTACAAGATCAATCCCCGTTATCATCTCAGTTACAGGATGTTCAACTTGCAACCTTGTATTCATTTCCAAAAAATAAAAATTTTTATTTTGATCCATCAAAAATTCGATCGTACCGGCATTATAATAATTACAGGCTTTAGCTGCATTTATTGCTGCACTAGTTATTTTATTTCTAATTTCCATATTAAGAATTGATGATGGAGCCTCTTCGATAATTTTTTGATGTCTTCTTTGAATAGAACAATCTCTTTCGAACAGATGGACATAATTTCCAAATTTATCAGCAATTATTTGGACTTCAATGTGCTTTGGTTTTTCAATAAATTTTTCAATATAAACCGAATCATCTCCAAATGCTTTTAGTGAAACTCTCTGTGTTTCTTCAAATGCTGCTTGAAATTCGCTATCAAAGGAAACAAGTCGCATTCCTTTTCCACCACCGCCTGCCGAGGCTTTAAGTAATATTGGGTATCCGATACCGGAAGCATTTTTTTTACCTTCTTCCAAAGATTCGATTGGTTCGGTAGTGCCGGGAACAATGGGAACATTATTTTGGGACATGAGTTTTCGTGCAGCGGTTTTACTTCCCATCATGGCTACCGATTTAGAGTTAGGACCTATGAATGCCAGCCCGGCTTCTTCAACTGCCTTAATAAATTCCGCATTTTCGGCAAAGAAACCATAACCGGGGTGGATTGCATCGGCATTAATTGTTTTTGCAAGTTTAATAATTTTATCTTGATTCAGATAAGATTCCGATGATTGAGGAACGCCTATATTATATGATTCATCTGCATATTGAGCATGTAATAATGTTTTATCGGCATCAGAATATACAGAGGCTGCTTTTATACCTAGTTCCTTGCAGGCTCGAATAATTCTTACTGCTATCTCTCCCCTATTTGCAATTAAAATTTTTTTAAACAATTTTTACCTTATTCTATTTCAACTATAGTAATACCTTCACCGCCGAATTCAATCGGAGCAAAATAAAACCTTTTCACTTTCTCATGCTTTTCTAATATTTCCTTAACCGTTTTCTTCAGAACACCGGTACCCTTTCCATGTAATATTTCAACTTTGTTCATCCCGGCTGAATATGCATTATCTACAAATTTAATAACTTCAAATTCCGCAATTTCAGGTTTTTCGCCTCTTATATCAATACGAATTTGCTTATCTATCAAATTTATATTATAACTTTTGCTTTCATGTTCAGGCTCTTTCATTTTTGCCGGTATCAGATCATCCATTTTAGCCAGCATTTTAATTGAACCTACTCTTAATACGGCTTTTCTTTTACCCTCTAAAATAACAATTATTTCACCAATTGTTGCAGTATTTTTTATGGCAACAATATTACCGATGGTAAAACTATGATTTTCTTTAATCAAATCAATATCTTCTTTTAAAATATTATCATTAACCTTTTTAAGATCTTTTATTACTTTTTTGGAAGATTTTATAATTTCAGTGCCGGCATTCGATTCTTTGAGATCTCTTACTAAGTTTTCAAATTTTTTGTTTATTGAGTTCAGATATTCGTTAGCTTCGGTTTTAACTTTTTTAATTATCTCTTTTTTCTCAGAGTTTAATTTATCAATGTTTTGTTGATAAAGGCTTGATAAACCTTTTAATCTAGTATTTTCTATTTCAATTTTATCCAATTTATTCTTCAGTTCTTTTGATTTCGTTTCCAAGTCGATCAAAAAATTTTCAACTCTATTTTTATCCGGCTCCAAATATTTTGCTGCAAGACTTAAGAAATCATCGCTTAATCCAATACGTTTAGCCACCTCCAAAGCATAACTAGAGCCGGGAATCCCTTGTTTAAATTTATAGGTAGGTTGTAAATTTTTAGTATCGAATTCCATAGCGGCATTTTCAAAACCATCGATCTGATAAACAATTAATTTTAATTTTCCATGGTGTGTAGTTGCAAACACCGTAGAATTAGCTTCATTAAGTTTAATTAAACTGGCGGCAGCTAAAGCAGTGCCTTCACTTGGATCGGTGCCGGTACCGATTTCATCAATTAAAACTAAGGAATTCGAATCTGCTTTAGACAATATATTTTTTATATTGGATAAATGAGAACTAAAAGTGGAAATATCATCTTCTATAGATTGTTCGTCTCCGATGTCAATAAATATATTTGAAAAAACATGAAAATTTGAATCCGGTTGTACAGGGACATGAATACCGGATTGAAGCATTAAAGACAATAAGCCGATAGTTTGAAGAACAACGGTTTTACCACCTGCATTAGGACCGGTGATTAAAATTATCTTTTTATCCAACTTCACATTTAATGGAACGGTATTTTCCTTCCCTAATTTTTTTAATAAAACCGGATGCCTGGCATCTAAAATGGATATAATCTTTTCATTATTAATTTCTGGAAAACATCCGATAATTTCAATTGAATATTTTGCCCGGGCAAATATCGAATCGATATAAGAGATAATTTCCAGTGAGTTTTGGAGTTTACGGCTTGCCTCACCTATTCGTTTTGTGAGCAATTTAAGCAGCCTTCCCATTTCTCTCTTTTCAGCAAAAGACAATGAAACTATTTCGTTATTCAATTCAAGTGTTTGCTCCGGTTCAATATATACCGTCAGTCCTGTTGCAGACTCACTATGAATAAAACCCCTAATATGTCTTTTATGCTCAGCTTTTACCGGTATAACAATTCTACCGTCCCTTAATGTCAGATATTCTTCTTGAACGATATTTTTATTTTCAATTATTTTTTTTAACCGGTTTACCAATAGGAGAACTTCATTCTTTTTTTCTTTCAAATCTCGTCGAATTTCCATTAATTTTACGCTTGCATTATCCTTAATCTCACCGCGTTCTGAGATTACTCTTTCTATAGCATATTCAAATGTTTTATCTACAAATAAATTTTGTGCCTGTTGATATAATAATGGAGCTCTTCCGGAATGACTTTTTAAGAATTGGTAAATATTTCTTGATATAACGGCTAATTTATGAACTTCAAGAATTTTCGATATTTCCAATCCGGCATTTTCAATTCTGCTTCGAGATAATGATTCGCTGAGGTTTGAAATAAATTCTAGAGGAGGTGCATTCGTTTCGCTCAAAATATCTTTCGCTTGAGTAACTGTTTCGCACTCTTTCTTGATCTTTATTTTATCAAAAAGCGGTTGAAGTGATAATACATATTGTTTACCTTTTTCAGTAATCGAATACCTAGTAATATATTGTAATATTTTAGCATATCCCAATTTATTCAGAGCGGAAGCCGGTATCATTTTAGTGTATCTTTACCGTTAAAATAATTGTTTATAATTTTTTTAGTATTAGGTGAATATTCACTTATATAATCGATGGTAAGGGGAATTATATCATAAACTTTCTGGTAAAATATAGATGATTTTTTCGACTTTTCAGACGGTAAATTAAATACATTCATCAAATAAAAAATAGCGCTTAAGAAAATCAAAATTTGAATTACACCGATTAAACCGCCACTTATCTGGTTTATTAAATTATTGACTTTGTCGAAGGGATGAACTATTCGTTTAATTATTGATGATATTATGATAACAAGAATAAAGATGGCTACTCCGGCAATAATTTGAGAAAGATAATATTCTATATGAAATACCTTTTCAATTAATTTACCAAAAGTTCCTGAATAAATAATCCCTAAAGCAATTGCTAAGGCAAAACCCAATAGCCCTATAAATTTTCTAACAAAACCGTCTTTAAATCCCAATATAAAACCGATAAAAATAACGGTCATAATTATTATATCTATCAGATTCACTTTTACCCTAGAAATTTTAAGACTATATTTCTTACTGTTTTTCCGTCTGCTTTTCCTTTTAATTGTTTCATAACTTCAGGCATTAATTTTGGGAAATCATCCTTTGATGAAGCGCCGATGGAAACAGCAATTTTTTTTACATTATCAAAGATCTCATCTTCGGTTAATTGCTTTGGCAGATAATCCAATAAAATTTTTAATTCTCCCTCTTCCTTTTGCACTAAATCTTCTCTACCAGCTTTTTGAAATAATTTTATTGCATCTTTTCTTTTTTTGACAGCTCCGCTTAACAGCTTAATTTCTTCCTCATTATTTAAGATTTTACCGGTACCGCTCTTTTCAAATTCCAAGATTGAAGCTCTGATAGAACGAATCGTTAGAAGGCGTAATTTATCCCCTGATTTCATTGCGGATTTCAGATCTTCATTGATTCTTTCTTTTAAGTCCATTTTTTTCTCTCATAAAGTGAAAAAGGCAGGAGATTAGTAAAACCATCCTGCCTTTTTAATTTTTTAGTTAATGAAAAAAGCTAAATCAAAGTTTGACATTAGCAGAATAATTAATCCTTAAGGCATCTGCTTTTCTTAATTCTTGCTGTACATCGGTTACCTCTCCCATCTTCGTATTTACATCTATTCGTAATGAGATGATAACATTATGTAATTCTTGTCGTTTTCTATATATGATAGGTTCAATCTGATTCATTTTAACAATACTATCATTAATTTGTATTCTTCCCGATCTACCAATCCATATATAATCAATTAGTCTTTTATTTTCAATTTTTTCGATAGCTTTCGCTTTCGGTAAAGTAAAATGAACAATTACATCTACTTTTCTTAAAGTAGTAGTAACCATAAAGAATAGCAATAAGATGAATACTATATCGGCCATAGATTCAGTAGGAATTCCTGATTCTGCGTTGGCTCTTCTTTTTACAAATTTCATTATCTATCCTCTAATCTTATTTTTTAACAGATTCCGGTTCAGCAAGTGAAATAATTATTGGAATTTTACTTTTAACAATTTTTTGTTCGTCAAGAGGTAAATTTTTATAAATTTTCCCATAATGAGCATTCGAATATTCATCTCTGGTTTCAAAATATGCTTGTTTAATTTGATCCAAAGCTTGAACATAAGTGTTATATTTTGTTTTCCTGTCGGTCTTAACCGACACAATTAATTTTTTATCATTTGGCAGATCTATTTTAGATTCTATTCTCTTTTTTAATACATTCTTAATTTGAAACATTGAAATAGGTTGATTATCCAAGAGCACTTCCCCGCTGGCATTTATCAATAAAGCAGCCATTCTGTTTTTCGGCACCTTTACATTTTTTATATTTTTAACATATCTCGGAAGTGTTAATCCAATACCTGTATCAACGTTAATAACAGTTGCCACTAAGAAAAACAGCAACAACAAAAATGCAATATCAGCCATTGAACTGCTTGGAATATTGGCTTCCGTTATACTTCTTTTCCTAATCATTATGAAATACTCATATTTTATTTATTAAATTCAATGCTATTAAAATTCTCTTTATTTTTTTTGTTTCTCTAATTCGTAAAGAACGTCTATTAATTGTACTGAACTTTCTTCCATATCCCCTACCAGTTTATCAATTCTCGAGACAAAATAATTATAAAAAATTTGCAACAACATAGCTACAACCAGTCCAAATAATGTAGTTAATAAAGCAATTGCAATACCGTTGGCAACAATTGCCGGTGAAATTTGGGCTGCTTCTTTGATAGCGTCAAAAGCGGCAATCATACCTTGAACCGTTCCGGTAAATCCGAGCATAGGAGCAATTGTGATAAATGTAGAAATCCAAATCATACCTTTTTCCAGAAATCCCATTTCAATTCCACCATAAGATATAATGGCTTTTTCAGCAGCTTCAATGCCTTCATCTACTCTTAATAGTCCGGCATGAAAAATTGATGCTACAGGTCCTCTGGTATTGGCGCAAAGTTCTTTAGCGGCTTCAACCCCCTCATCTTTGAGGGTTTGTGTAATTTTTACAATAAATTCTTTTGTATTAACTCTAGCTCTTGAAAGAGTCCAAAATCTTTCTATACTAAATGCTAAACCCAGAATCAAACAAGCCAGAATAGGAGGCATGAAAATACCTCCGGCTACGTACTTTTCAGCTAACCAGTTTAATGCACTTT
Organism: uncultured Ignavibacteriales bacterium; assembly: GCA_965613005.1. Taxonomy (GTDB): domain Bacteria; phylum Bacteroidota; class Ignavibacteria; order Ignavibacteriales; family Ignavibacteriaceae; genus CAVVVS01. Next base: position 5,530 of record CBFDUR010000004.1, on the reverse strand, counting down.
GATTTTGAGCAGCTTGTGCAATCACATAGGTGAATGATGAAATTACAGCTATTAATTCCATAAAAGGTAACCTCCTGAATAATTAAATGTATTTGTTCTAAAGGAGAGAGCAACTCCAATAAAATTCTTAAAAATATGTTCCAACAATAAACATTTCGAAAAACAAAGTCAATAATTTATTGTAAGAAGCAGCTATTTTTACCATTAATAATTTGTCATTCCTTCTCTTAATTCAAATCTATATTTCAGTTTTATTATATTGCCCGATATAAAATGAAAATTACTAAAAAGACTGTAAACAAGTTCGCCAATCTCCGATGGTTTTATCCATTCTGAATAATCCTCTTTTTTCATCCACCGTCTATTTGCCGGTGTGTCTATGATATAAGGTGCAATAGCATTCACAGATAAATTAATTTTTTTCGATTCTAATGCCAAAGTTTTTACGAGATGAATGAGTGCGCTTTTTGAAATACCGTAGCTCCCTTTTCCGGCTTCCTCCTGAATTCCCGTATAAGCAGCAGTAAAACAAATTGAACCTCCAAAGGATTGTTGTATAAGTTTAGCAAAATGTTTTGCCAGTAAATAGTTTGTCTTTAAATTCATATCAAACATTTTATCCCATTCATCAACTTCAGATTCCCAAATAGTTTTACCTCCCGCAAAACCGCCAATTGTACTGTAAAGAAAAAGTATTTTATTTTTATCAGTATAAACTTTCTTAAATGCATCAACAGCATTTTCTTCTTTCGATAAATCCTGGATTATTATTCTCTCAACGTTCGAAGGTTCATTCGTTGTTTCATCAAATTTAGAACTGAAAAGATAAATTTTATCATAATCCTTCTTCAACATTACTTGAGTAAGACCTCTACCCAATGCTCCGTTTGCACCAAATATCAATAATTCTTTTTTCATATTATATTTCACAACATAGATTCAATATTTTAAACTAATCGGAGTTGTAACCGCTGAATTTTCCTAAACATTTTTTTTCACAGAAAACGAAATTGGATGTACCTTATATTCCTCTAATTTCAGAAGCATGGAAATAAGTTTTTAAATCGAAAATGAATTTTAAACTATTATTTTTATGAAATTTTAACGATACAGTTATTTATTTCGACAAATTATCCATTACGCAATATCTATATCGCTCCGTATCATTTTTGAATAATGAAAATACTAAATTATATAATTTATCATTATTTTGCACAGATTTTATTTGATTTGTGTCACAGCCACAATTGAGAATGTGCTCTTTCACAGTTTGTTTTTTAACCGTTGTATTTCAAAGCTTTGCTGTCTCCGGTTTAAGTAATTAATAATACCGCGATTTATGCGGTGTTTAATCTTTTAGGGACAACATATTCATTTTATGTTTTAAATTTATAAAATGCCGGGAATTATAATTCCAATCTGGTTAAAACTCCGTGCAACCTATAATAAGGTAGCTTATAAAATTTAACGAAAGACGGTGTAATAAGTCTTAAGAAAGCATACATTTTCAGCAAAGGCTTACTGGTAATAATCTCTTCAACACCGTAAAAGATTACTTTTTCCGAGATATTATTCTCTTTCAGTAAAGTTGGAAGATCGAGAATTTCCATATACCCGACATGAATTTTGATAGCCGATAAGCCGGCTGCAATTTTTTCGATCATATTAAACTTAACTCCGTATGGATTATCGGTAGTAATTATAGAAACTAAAATATTACTTTCATAAATAATATTTCCTCTAATAATACAATGAACCATATACGGAGGAATTTCATGGATATTTTTTGTAAAAAACAGCGCAGTCCCCTTTATATTATTCCCCAATTTGTAGATTTGTTCATAGCCCACTAAAAAAGTATCAATTGGAAGCGGTTTAAAAGATTTATGCATTGATTGTCCGCCCTTTGACCATAGTTGAATTATAAAGAACGGGATTGCCGCAATTACAAGTGACCAATAGCCACCGTGAGGTATTTTATTAAAAACCGCAATCAGGAAAAAGAAATCGGTAATAAAAACCAATACCGCTACAAACATTTTTAATTTGTGTTTTTTAATTTTAAAAATCCAAATCATAAACATAGCGCTGATAGTCATCGTTGCCGTTACAGCCAGTCCGTAAGCTGCAGCTAAATTTTCCGATTTCCGGAATAACAGAATCATAAATAAAACTGCAATTAGTAGTATCCAATTAACACTTCCGATATAGATTTGAGACTTCAATTGGCTGGAGGTGTATTTTACTTTCATCAAAGGAAACACACGGGTTGTAATTCCTTGATAAACTAACGACATGACGGCGCTGATCATTGCTTGAGAAGCGATAATAGTAGCAAACAAAGTTAATATTAAGAACGGTACATATAAATATCCGGCTATTGATTTCACCATTACAAAAAGTACAAAATCGTGTACATTGTGAGATATCATAAAAGCGCCTTGCCCAAAGTAATTAATTACCAAAGCAAAGAAAACAAAATACCATGCATGACGAATCGGTTGGCTTCCCAAATGTCCCATATCGGCATAAAGCGCTTCGCCGCCGGTAGCACACAAAATTACCTCGCTCAATACAAAGAAACCTGATAAACCGTTATGCAACATAAATTCGATTGCGTAATGCGGGCTTAATGCAAGTAAAACACTTGGTCCAAACGAAATTGAATAAAGTCCGGACACAAATAAAGACAAAAACCAAATTACCATTATAGGACCAAACAAACGGGAAACTTTATCTGTCCCGCGATATTGAAAGGCAAATAGAATGATTGTAATTAAACATGTAGCAATGATAATTGTTGTTACGGAGATATTACCGATTCCCGGTAGTAACTGTAAACCTTCAACTGCCGATAATATACTTATAGCCGGTGTTATAACGCCGTCTCCCATAAGCAGGGAAACACCGAGAAATCCCAAGAATGTTGCGAACGCTGCTTTTCTGCCTGTTTTAACGCTGCTGGCTAAAACTTCCTTTAGAACTATTATCCCACCTTCGCCTTTAATACTTAAACTCATTGCCAGCCATGCATATTCTACAGTCACAAGCATTACAAGAGTCCAAAACAAAAGAGATAAAACCCCCATTAAATTTTCTCTCGTCGGAGCGGTAAGTGTAAAAATAACTGTAAGTGTATAAATTGGACTTGTTCCGATATCCCCAAATACAAGTCCCATAGCTTGTATAATTTCTTTAAATGATGAAAATTTATCGTTCTTTTGCATAAGTATAAAATTTTGGAATTATTATAATCTGTCGGAAAAGTTCATATATTTAATAATTAAAAATATGAATATAAAAAAATGATTTCATTTATTCTATAAATATATTGTAAAAAGCAAATTTGCAGAATTTATCAAGTTTAATTTAAATTGAGCGGTTCTTGTTGGGCGGACTCTGATAAAAAATATCCCGATAAAAAATATCGGAATAAATCGGAGCAGGCGGCTTATCGGCAACGCCGTTAGCAGCCTCGTTGATTCTTAATGTTTTGGTAGAAACTTTGCTTGCTTTTTATTATTATATTTATTTTCTTTCAGAAGTAAAAGGTAAAGAGAACAATAATATGAATTCGGAATTATTATTAAAAAAATTAGAGAGCCTCTCAAAAAATGAAAAAAGAGAGGTTCTTGATTTTATAGATTTCTTAAAAAGTAAGAAAAATCGCTTTCCGGAACGTCGTCAAAATGTGAAAGTGAATCTTGAGAATGAAAAATTTATAGGTATGTGGAAAAATAGAACTGAAATGAAAGATAGTACGTCGTGGGTTAGAAATCTTCGAAAATCAGAATGGGTTGATTAAATGAGCAGTTTTTTACTCATAGATACAGATATTCTTATTGATGTTGCTCGGAAAGAAATCAGTGCCATAAATCGGTTGAAACTTGAGGAAGAAAGGGCAAACTTACAGATAAGTTTAATCACTCAGATGGAGCTTATTGTAGGATGCAATAATAAGAGGGAACTTCAATCATTAAATAAGTTTTTAAGAAGATTTTCGATCGTAAATGTTTCTGAAGAAATATCTGATAAAGCAGTTGAATCACTTACGAAATACCGTTTAAGCCATGGACTACTGATTCCCGATGCTATTATTGCTTCGACAGCAATTGTCTTAAATATTCCTTTCCTTTCAAAAAACCAAAAAGATTATAGATTTATCGAAGAACTTAAATTACTTAAATATCCATAATCGTTTAATTATAAATAATAGTTATAGTCTTCCAGTTGCTAACGCTATAAAAGATTCATACCGAATCCCCGATAAAATGCACCGGGGTCTAAGGATGAGCTAAGCCCCGCCGAAGTAATAACGTAGGCAGGGTAGTTCAACCGGCAAATTAATTCGGTCGCTGAATCGGTATAAGTCGAATTGTAAAAAGTAAGTTGCATAATTTAGTTTAAGTTTGTAGTTTCAGATTTGAAAGTAAGTTTAAATTAACCGGCAAGCAGCAGTTACAATGAATCCGGCAGCTGCCGGATAACTACTGTTTGCATAACTTTTGGCGTGAACAATGTAACTTGTCATCGATCTTCCCCGAAAAAAAACTGCAGGTCAAGCAGGCGAACAAATTATTTGCGATGCCGTTAGAGCGCGGTAGAGGGAATTATCTTTCAAAAGAGCTAGGTAAATGATTAAAAAAATGGTATACTAATATTACACTGTATAATGGAATAAGATATGAATAAACAAAGAGAATACGAAAAGTATATTATCGAAATACTAAAGGCTTTAAGGAAAATACAACCTAAGATTGTAATGGTATTTGGTTCGTATATAAATAAAACCCTTAACGAAAATAGCGATTTGGATTTATTAATTGTTCTGGATGAGAATAGAATACCAGCAAGTTATGATGAAAAAATAGAAATGAAACTTAAGATTAGAAAGGCAATAAGAGAAATCAATAGGAAAGTAGCAATAGATATTTTGGTATTTACTTTGCCTGAGTATGAAGAGTTTATGAGAAGTGAGAGTTCATTTTCGAAAGAGATAAGAGAAACTGGAAAAGTAGTGTATGAAAAGGCAAGTTAAAGAGTGGCTTAGATATGCGAAGGTAGATTTATTATCTGCGGAGAAATTACTTGGGGAAGAGTTGCTAACCCAGAGTGTAGCATTTCACATTCATCAAGCAGTGGAGAAATCGTTAAAAGCTATATTGGAAAATGATGGAGAGAAGATACCGAGGATACATGATTTAGAGAAACTGTATGGAATGATTCTTGAAAAGGGAAAAGAAATGGAAATAGATGAGGATATATTGGCACAAATAAATGATGTATATATAGATACGAGGTATCCTAGTGATGCTGGGTTAATACCTGAAGGTATACCATCCATAAAAAAAGTGAAAGAATTTTATGAGACAGATAGGAAAATATACGAAAAGGTAATGGAGATTATTGAGAGTTAATTACGTCCTAACGTTATAAAGAATTCATACCGAATCTCCGATAAAATGCATCGGGGGTCTAAGGATAAGTTAAGTACTCTCTCATTGCGTTTCGGCGGGTTTTTCACACCAAT
>CBFDUR010000003.1:0-17989 GCA_965613005.1 uncultured Ignavibacteriales bacterium | reverse complement strand
AAGCTTCCGATATTAGATTGGGGTTTTTTACAATCGAAGAATTCAGTGATACTTTATCGGCACCGGATTTTACCAGAACCTCTATGTCACTTATTTCGGAAATTCCCCCACCAACTGTAAACGGAATTCTGATAGCTTTTGCAACATCCTCTACAAGAGAAATCAGAGTTTTTCTTCTCTCGGCAGATGCAGTTATATCAAGAAAAACTAATTCATCAGCCCCTTCTTCAGAATATCTTTTTGCAAGCTCTGCGGGAGAACCCGCATCAACCAAATTAACAAAATTTGTACCCTTAACAACTCGCCCATCCTTGACATCAAGGCAAGGTATTATTCTTTTACAAAGCAAATTGAGCTAGCTCCTTTAATTCAATTTTATTTTCATAAATAGCTTTTCCAACCACTACCGCATAAATATCAACTTCATTTAATTTGTGGATATCACTCATATCCTTTACTCCACCGGATGCAATAAGCTTAATACTCGGATATTTAGTTAGAACTTTATTATACAATTCGATATTAGCGCCTGTAAGCATCCCGTCTTTTAAAATATCGGTACATAAAAATTTATCGATACCTAACGAAAGACAATACTCAATATGTGAATATAATGAAATTGTTGTTTCTTCAGTCCAACCACTTATTCTAAGTTTTTCATTTTCGGCATCTATTGCAATGATAATTTTTCCGGGTGACAGTTTTTCTATTATTAATTTTAACTCGTCTTTATTTTTAACCGATACAGAACCAAGAATAAGATAGTCAACACCGGTATTAACAATTTCGGTTGCAGTTTTCATATCCCGGATACCTCCGCCAAATTCGATTTTTAAGTTAGTTTCCGCTTTTATATTTTTAACCGTATTTGCTGCGGCCAACTTACCGGTTTTTGAACCAATCAAATCGACAATATGAATAATGTTGAAACCGAAAGATTCAAATATTTTTGCTTGTTGCAGAGGAGTGTTCTTATAATATGAAACACTATCAAAATCGCCTTTGGTTAAACGGACAATTTTGTTGTCGTATATATCTATAGCTGGAATAACAATCATAATTCAATAAAATTTTGTAAAAGTTTAAGCCCTGTTTCGCCCGATTTTTCCGGATGAAACTGAACCCCATAATAATTTTCCTTTTCCATAGAAGCCGAAAGTATAATATTGTTATCGGCAATAGAAGTAGTAAATTTTGTCGGTGGAATGTAATATGAATTAGCGAAATAAAACCGTTCTCCATTTTTAATGCCTTTGAACAATTTACTTTCGGTAGTAAAGGTAATGTCGTTCCATCCCATATGCGGAACTTTTGTTTTGGTTGAGTCAAACCTTTCTGCAACACCGGGGAAAATACCTAGACATGATATATTACCTTCTGTTGAAAAATCTGCAAGTAACTGCATTCCCAGGCAAATTCCCAGTACAGGTTTTTTAATCGCCTTAAATACCGTAAAAAGGTTCAAAACATGTATTCTTTTGATAGCATAAGAAGCCTCGCCTACACCTGGAAAAATCACTCTATCGGCGCAGTATATTTCTACCTCGTTGTTTGTAATTTTATATTCTTGACCTAAAACTTCCAATGCATTAGCAACGGAAGCAACATTGCCTGCCCCGTAATCTATTAAAGCAATCATAGTACTCCTTTTGTAGATGGAAGAACGCCCTGATTTCGTTCATCTAATCTGCAAGCTTCATTTAATGATTTAGCGAAAGCTTTAAATATTGCTTCAATTTTATGATGATCATTTTTTGCTTTTGCTCTAATAAAGATATTAGCTTTTAATCCCGAAGCCAACCCTTTAAAAAATTCTTCCGTTAACTCAGTGGGAAAATCGCCCACTTTTTCTCTTTTAAATTTGACTTTAAAATTCAAATATATTCTACCGCCCAAGTCAATCGAACATCTTGCAATTGCATCATCCATAGGAAGGAAGTAACCGTAACGTTTAATACCGGTTTTATTTCCCAATGCATTATTTATTACGGAACCCAATGTAATTGCCACATCTTCAACTGTATGGTGTTCATCAACAATTAGATCACCCTTTACGTTAACAACAAGATTTATATTTGCATGCTTAGCCAGTTGTTCCAGCATATGATCGAAAAAACCTATCCCGGTATTAATATTTGCTTCACCGCTTCCATCCAGAGAAACTTCAACTTTCACATCGGTTTCCTTTGTTTTTCTATTCTCCGAAGCAGTTCGAAGTGATGTCAGTAATTGGCTAACAGCTTTTTCAAAATTATCTACTTTTGTATTTTCTTTTACGATAAAAGCTAATTCCGATTCGATATTTTGTGTCGTAATAAAATAAGTCTTATTAGAATTCTTTAAACTATCTTCAATTATATTTATACCTTCCAATTCAAATAATTTTTTAAGCGTATCGTTATTAAGACTTCCAAAATTCTCAATCGATAATTCAAAGCCTTTTTTCGATAAGTTTTTTAATCCGGTAATTAATCCACCTGAAATAGGGAGTGATAAATCCAAAAATTTTTTATCAATAATAATTTTGTTCATCATTTATCCTTTTTAAAAAAACCCCACTATTAAAAAAGCTAAAAAATACGTTTAATTTCATCCCATAAAATATCATTTTCTTCTTCATTACCTATTGATATTCTAAGACAGCCGGAAAGCTTCGATTGAGAACTTCTGTTTCTTACAATTATGCCTTTCCCAGCCAATTTTTTTTGGACATAATTTGGGTCATCAAACTTCACTAACAAAAAATTAGCATCGGATTTATATACATGAATGACTCCCGTAAGACTTTCAAGCTGATTCCATAATCTATTTCTTTCTTTAATAATAGACTTAACAAATGAATTTTTTAATCCGGAATTTTTCAGTGCGGATTTGAGAGCAAATCTTGTTAATGAACTTATATTATAAGGCGCTTTAACTTTAAATAGAAATTCAATGATATCGGGATTAGAAATACAATAACCCAATCTAATTCCCGCTAAGCCCCAAGCTTTCGAGAAAGTCCTTAAGATTATTAGATTTGGATAATTTTTGATTTCATCAATAAGAGTTCCCTCAATCGAAAAATCAATATATGCCTCGTCAACGATTATAATTGAGTTGAAACTTTTGCATAAAGTTAAAACATCTTTTTTATTTAGAAGATTTCCGGTAGGATTGTTAGGTGAACAAAGGAAAATGATTTTTACATTCTTGTTATACTTTTTTTCTATTGCATCGACATTTATTTGAAAATCATCGTTGAGCAAAACCTGAATTGTTTCAACATTGTTTATGTCGCATGCAACTTTATACATTCCGTATGTCGGTCCGGGTATTATAACTTTATCAGCGTTCGGCTCACAGAAGATTCTTATTATCAGATCAATTATCTCATCGGAGCCCACCCCAAAAAAAAGATTTTCGGCAGCTATTGAATAATAATTGCCGACCAAATCTTTGAGGTCATTTTGATGAGGATCGGGATAACGGTTTAAATTTAAAGAATCAATTTCATTGAATGTCGAACCCCAACTGTTTTCGTTGGCATCGAGTAAAATACCCTCGCTGCTTTCGTAAATATCCCGTGCCGATGTGTAGGGCTTTAGAGATAAAATATTTTGTCTTACTAAGTCTTTAATTTTCATATTATTATTTAAACTCACAAATTCTATTTATTTCAATCTAATTCCAACGGCGTTTTTATGCGCAAGAAGTGATTCTACTTCAGCAAGCGTTTCCACTGTTTCCGAGATATTGCTCAAGCCTTCTTTTGTCAGATTTTGAAATGTTAAAGATTTCATAAACATTTCAACGGTAACACCGCCAAATACTTTTGCATAACCGTAAGTAGGTAATGAGTGATTTGTACCCGAAGCATAATCTCCAACGCTTACAGGCGAATATTGACCTAAAAAAACCGAACCGGCATTTACTATTTTCGATATTAATTTTTCCGGATTTTCAACATTTAATATTAAATGTTCCGGTGCATACATATTACTAAAATTTATAGCTTGTTCAATATCATTGACAACTAAAGCAAAAGAATTTCCAAGAGCTTTGGAAGCAATTTCCCTTCTCGGTAATTTTGCAATTTGGATATTTATTTGTGCAATAATTTTTTTTGCATGCTCTGCGGAATTTGTAATAAGAACAACCTGCGAATCAACACCATGTTCGGCTTGTGAAAGTAGATCCGCAGCTACAAAAGAAGGATTGGCAAAACCATCTGCAACCACTAAAACTTCGCTTGGTCCCGCAGGCATATCTATCGAACAACCCGAAGCTTCAATACTCACCAATAGTTTTGCAGCAGTAATATACTGATTACCCGGTCCGAATATTTTATTTACTTTCGGAATATCCTTTCCTCCGTAAGCCAAAAGACCGATAGCTTGAGCTCCGCCTATTTTATAAAATTCATTTATACCGCATAATTTAGCAGTATAAAGTAACGGCGCATTAATTTTACTGTTTTTTGAAGGCGAACAAACTACTATTCTTTTACATCCGGCAAGCGTTGCAGGGATTCCGAGCATTAACATAGTTGAGGGAAGTACAGCACTTCCACCGGGAATATATAAACCTACATTTTCAATCGCTCTGAATTCTCTGCTGCAGTTTACTCCCGTCATTGTTTCGATAGAATATGGAACGGGTAATTGTTTTAAATGAAAATTTTTAATGTTTTGCGCAGCCGTTAAAATCGCATTTTTTATTTTCGGAACAAGGAATTGTTCTGCTTCATCAAACTCCTGTTTTGAAACTAAAAGTCGATCACTTTCAAAGCCGTCGAATTGCTTTGCATATTTTATAACTGCATGAATACCGTTTTTTTTAATATCCTTAAGAATCGGTTTTACGACGGAGGTAATTTTTTCAAGCTCAATAGCAGTTCTTCGAGTTAAATTATTTATCTCGGTTTCCGATAAATCATTTAGAAAATACGTTTTCATACAATCATATTTTCGATTGGTAATAAAATAATTCCGGAAGCACCTGCAGCCTTGAGATCATCTATAATTAACCAAAATTTATTAGAAGGTATTACAGCATGAACGGCAAGCATATCTTCCTCTGCCAGATGAAGAACGGTCGGGCTCTTAAGCGACGGAATAATACCCATTATTTTTTCAAGAGATCTTTTAGGAATGTTCATCATTAAATATTTCGAATTTCGTGCTTTTAATACCGATCGAATTCTTCTTAAAAGATCGTTTAACAATTCATTTTTTCGTTCATCTTTTAATTGTGGATAGGAGGATATTAAAACGGCTTCAGAATCAAAAACTTTAAAAGATTTTTTTAATTTATTCATCATCAACGTATTGCCGGTTGATACTAAATCGCAAATTATATCGGCAACCCCCAGAGATGGAGCAATTTCCACTGAACCGCTTAGTTCGATAATCTTTGCATTCAAATTATTTTCCTGGAGGTATTTCCTAAGAATATCCGGATAAGTTGTTGCAATTGTTTTACCGTTTATATCGTTTATTTTTTTCAGTTCTTTATCCTGCGGATACGCCATCATCAAAGAACATCGTCCAAAGCCCAAGTGTTCTTGAGTAAAAGTATCTGTTTGCTTTTCAAGGACAACATTTTCGCCAACTATTCCGATATCCGCCACACCGTCTTTTACATATTCGGGGATATCATCGTCTCGTAAGAATAATATATCCATCGGAAAATTTCTTGCTGTTACGAATAACCGTTCAGAATAGTTTTCAATATCAACTCCACACAATTTCAATAATTCAAGCGATTTTTCCGTAAGTTTTCCTTTTTTTTGGATTGCTAATTTTAAATTACCGTTCATTTTCTACCAATTTCCTTTAAAATTAAAAACCCCGACAAATGCCGGGGTCTAATTATCGTATTATCTAATCTTCAAAACAATCCGGCACAAACTAACTTTACAAAACAAATGCGGTGATGATGGATTGTATGAATTCTCTTTTTTGCAATATTTTCTATATTTAATTTCATAATTAATAGTACAAAAGTAAGCAAAAAATGATAAAATTCAAACAAATAATTTCTTTAATAATAATTCAGAGTCTAATTTCATAAGTGTAAAGCGGATCTCCGATTCTGTTAATATATCCACAAATTTAACCGGAAAAATGTTTTTAATTATAATCGTATTTTTTTTAGATCACTAAGATGATTAACAATAATTAAGATTTTGTTTAATTTTGTTAACATTTTTTTTAAAATTTTTAATTATTGTTCGGAAACCTTGTAATACTTATTTTTACAGGTCTTTAAATTAAATGTTAATTAATAAGGAGCTAAAATGGGTAAAGGTGACAAAAAAAGTAAGAGAGGAAAACTCTTCAAAGGTTCATACGGAAAATCACGTCCCAATCCAAATAAACGCAGAAAAATTCAAAAAGCTAAAATCGAAGCTGAAAACAAAAACTGATTACGTAGTTGCTTCAAGTAAGGTTTACGATATTTTATTAAAATTTGATTTTGGCTCGGTATGAGTAAATACCTTAATAACAGTCAATCGGGAAAGTAACAGGTTAAATACAAAAATTATCCTTTTCGCATAATACCGGCTATTCCAATAGGTTTACACGAAAGAGTTTTTAACCTCAATAGTGAATTAAAGTTTGATTCCCGGCAATTTTATATGTTTATATTTTCAATTATATCATTGTTCATAATAAAGTTCAGCCCTGTTCAATATTTTTTCTTGTAATGGTTCAAGTGAAGAAAGGCTTTTAGGTCATTGTAAAAACACCTTTTAACACTATTGAAAAACGGTATGAATTAAAACCGGAGGTATTTAGACAAAACCCTATGGATTTTAATAATAAATTATTAACTTTCAAGCAAGGTTATTATTCAGGTTTTTTTAACAACCTTGTGAAACTTGACAAGTAAAATCACGGCTGAGAACAATATCAACACACATAGCAAAGAATATATTGAAAAATATTTTGATGATTTTATTTCAAATTAAACCGTTCATTATATAAAGGAAGCATTTTTGATAAAATTATTAACAGAATGATTAATCAAAAACCTTTTATATTTGAAATGATAAAATGTACGTAAGTATATAACTCAATATTCATATTTTAATTAATTTGGAGAAGTTAATGGAAGCACTCACCGGTTTATCGATAGTGATAATTATTGCGATAGTTTTTTTATTTATCATTTTAGTTTATTTTATCCCAATGGGTCTTTTTGTAACGGCATATTTTTCGGGAGTTAAGCTAAAGATTTTCAAAGACCTAGTTGGAATGAGATTAAGAAAAGTACCACCCGTAGTTATTGTAAGAAGTATGATCACGGCCACCAAAGCCGGGCTTAAAGTTGAGCAACCAAAATTGGAAGCTCATTATCTAGCGAGGGGAAATGTTGTAAAAGTTATTCAAGCTCTGGTATCGGCTGATAAGGCAAATCTCGGTCTGTCTTTCGAGCGAGCGGCTGCTATTGATTTGGCAGGGCGCGATGTACTGGATGCAGTTAAAATGTCGGTCCTTCCTAAAGTTATAGAAACTCCTTTAGTCACTGCTATGGCAAAAGACGGAATTCAACTTAAAGCCATTGCCCGTATTACGGTAAGAGCAAATATAGAAAGGCTGGTCGGCGGAGCTGGAGAAACTACCATTCTTGCACGTGTCGGCGAAGGTATTGTCTCCACTATCGGATCAAGTGATAGCCATAAAGAAGTTTTGGAGAATCCTGATAAAATATCTAAAAGTGTTCTTTCAAAGGGGTTGGATTCAGGTACTGCTTATGAGATATTATCGATTGATATTGCAGATGTGGATGTCGGAATAAATATAGGCGCAAAATTGCAAGCCGATCAAGCTGAAGCCGATTTGAAAATTGCACGGGCAAAAGCTGAGGAAAGGCGTGCCGCTGCTGTTGCTGTGGAGCAAGAAATGATAGCCGAAGTTTCAAGACAGCGCGCTAAAGTGGTAGAAGCTGAAGCTGAAATTCCCAAAGCCATGGCTGAAGCTTTTAGAACTGGTAAATTGGGAGTTATGGATTATTATAATATGAAAAATATTATGGCTGACACTCAAATGCGCGAGGCTATTGCAAAGCCTGAACAAAAGAAAGAAAAAAATACCAATGAATAATGATTTTCTGGATATATTAATAATACTTATTATTGTTTTCAGTTTTTTTAGTCCTTTTTTTAAAAAGAAAAAGAGTCCCAAATCTCTGCCTCCAATGCATAATAACGATGAGAATGAAACCAATTTATCTAATTATCCAAAATATGAATCGGATTCAAATAAAGAGAATGAAACTGATTTATCTAATTATCCAAAATATGAACCGAAATTAAATAAAGAGAATGAAGAGATATTTAAAGAAGTTGAAATATTATTTAAAGGTGAAACTTCACCGTCCGGTTATGAAACAGGTTCAATTGAGAATCAGGATAACGAAATAAAAGATTCAAATATTCAGATACAATATGAAGCAAAAGCCGATACTGCCACTAATGATATTTCTTACTCGTCCTCAGATGATTTGGTAAGTAAGAGTATCAGAAAAATAGATTCCCAAATAGAAAAAGATACAGAGAATTTTGAAAGGGTTGTTGAGCATCAAATGGATACAGTAGATACATCAACTATCGATATCAAAAGTAAATTAAGGGATATAAACTTACAAAAAGAATTAATTGCAATATCGGAAATTTTAGGAAAGCCAAAAGCTTTGCGTAGATGATAAAAAAGAAATATATTTTAAAAAGACTTAATGTTAACACAAATTTTGGAAAAAAATGCTTTGATGAATCCCACTTCGTTATTAATTATAAGCAGGTATTAAATGAGGCTCAATATGAAGCAGCCTCCGCAATTGAAGGCGCTTACTTAATAATAGCAGGAGCAGGGACAGGTAAAACACGTACTTTGGTTTATCGAGTTGCCCATCTTGTTGAAATGGGTTATGATCCGAAGTCAATTTTACTATTGACTTTTACCCGTAAAGCTGCTAACGAAATGCTGAGCCGTGCAGTACTCCTTTTAGATAATAGATGTTCAAAAATTAACGGGGGAACTTTTCACTCTTTTGCTAATCTTACATTACGCAAGTATTCCAAGGCAATAAAACTTGATACATCCTTTACTATTTTGGATCAAAGCGATAGTGAAGATGTAATTAACTTAATCCGGTCGAATCTGGGTCTTATTAACAAGAAAAAAAGATTTCCGAACAAACGGACTTTGGGAAAAGTATTTAGTTTACACATAAATACAGGTAAAAATATTGAAGATATCATATCTTCAAATTATCCCCATTTTTTGGATGACATTGATAAAATTCTGGAAATCCAAAAAATATATAATAATTACAAATACAAAAACAATCTTCTTGATTATGATGACCTTTTAATATATCTAAAAAAATTCTTAGAGGAGTTAAGTCCTAGTGCCAGAACATTGCTTTCCACTATCAATTTTGTGATGGTCGATGAATATCAAGATACTAATCAACTCCAAGCCGAAATCGTTCAAGGCTTAGCTCAACTTAATCATAATATAATGGTTGTGGGAGACGATGCGCAATCGATTTACTCATTCAGAGGCGCTAATTTTAAAAATATTATGAATTTTCCTAAACTATTTCCAGACGTAAAAATAATTAAACTTGAAGAAAACTACAGGAGCGTTCAACCTATCCTCGATTTCACAAACTATATTATTGAAGGTTCAAAAGAAAAATATTCAAAACACCTTTATACAAAAAAAACAGGCGGAACTCTTCCCAATATCATTGCAGCAACTAATGAAAATTTACAATCTAAGTTTATCGTTGAAAAAATACTGGATTTAAGGGAAGAAGGTGTTCCGCTAAGTGACATTGCGGTATTATTCCGTTCATCATATTTCTCATTTGATCTTGAGATAGAATTAAACAAAGCCGACATTCCGTTTCAAAAATTTGGCGGAATGAAATTTATTGAGACAGCACATATAAAAGACGTTTTGGCATTTCTACGAATTGCCGCAAATCCCAAAGATATTGTAAGCTGGTTCAGAGTATTACTGCTACATGAAGGTGTAGGGCCTAAGACAGCTCAGAAAATTCTAGACGATTTAGCAATTGCAAAATTAACGATAAAATCAGATCCCCAATCCGTTAGAACCTTTAACTATAACGATAACATCGCAAAATTATTTCAACTTCTATACAAACTGCACACTGAAAAATCTTTGCCTGCAGATAAAGCTGAACTTGTAATGAATTATTATTTCCCGTTGTTTAAAGATAAATATGATGATTATAATAAACGTAAAAAAGATATTGATATATTTATTAACATCTCTGAAAATTATCGTTCGTTAGACACTTTGCTTGCGGACATGGCGATAGAACCTTTAATTAATAGTGTAATCGACTTAGAAGCTGATGAAAAAGAGGATGAATTTGTTACTCTCTCTACCATTCACTCCGCAAAAGGATTGGAATGGCATTCTGTATTTATTATACATGTAGTCGAAGGATTCTTTCCCTCAAGTCGATCGGCTGAAAGTTTAGAGGCGTTGGAAGAAGAACGAAGATTAATGTACGTAGCAGCTACTCGAGCAAAACAAAATCTATTTGTTACCTATCCAATGAATTTATACGATAGAGAGGCCGGAAAGACTTTGTCAAAACCTTCTCGCTTTATTTCGGAAATGAGCTCCGAAGTTGCCGAAGGCTGGCTGCTTGAAGAAGATTATTAAAAACAAAAGTCCTCAAGGAGATAAAATGAAAGCAATTGTCATACATGAGCTTGGAGATAGTTCAAAATTAAAATATGAAGAAACTGAAATTCCTAAAATAAAAGAAGATGAAATCCTTATAAAACAGGAAGCCGTAGGATTAAATTTCGTAGATATTTATTTTCGTACCGGGCTTTATAAATCCAAGCTGCCTTTTATTCCGGGTCAAGAAGGAGCCGGAATTGTTGAGGAGATCGGAACAAAAGTTAAGGATTTTAAGCAAGAAGATAGAGTTGTATATTTAGGTGTAATGGGTTCATATGCAGAGTTTATAAAAATTCCGGTTATTAAGGCGGTTAAATTACCGGATGAAATCTCTACTAAAAATGCCGCCGCTTTAATGCTGCAAGGTTTGACGGCACATTATCTAACGCACTCGACCTATCCGTTGAAAAAGGGTGATTCTTGTCTTATACACGCTGCAGCCGGTGGTGTTGGTTTATTATTAACGCAAATTGCAAAGATCACCGGTGCATTTGTTATTGGAACTACATCAACTTTAGAAAAAGCACAATTGGCTAAAAAAGCCGGATGCGACGAAGTAATTATTTATTCAAAAAATGATTTTGAATCGGAAGTGAAAAGAATTACAAATGGAAAAGGTGTAAAAGTAGTGTATGACTCGGTAGGTAAAGATACTTTTGATAAAAGCTTGAATTGTTTGATGCCGAGGGGTTATATTGTATTGTTCGGACAAGCAAGCGGTCCTGTCCGTTCTTTTGATCCACAAATCCTGAATGCAAAAGGATCACTGTTTCTAACCAGACCGTCCCTTCCACACTATATTCAAACCAAAAAGGAATTGTTGGAAAGACTTAATGAGGTTTTCGATTGGTTTATTTCTAGAAAAGTAAAACTGTTAAATATTACCGAGTATTCTTCCTTAAGGGGATGGAATAAAATAAGTTATCGAATTACAACTCCTAAATAACAGTTATTTACTCTTCTATTATATACAGGTTATTCTATTCCACCCCCTTAAGATTATTTTATGACTTCTTAGATGCGGAAGAAACTTTGACAAAATTATTTTGAATCTTTTATAGCAATAAATTGTTTTTCTAAACTGCCTGTCCGCCTCAGGCAGAAAGTGAAGGATCTTCTTTCTAAGCAAAATAGAAGATTTTTCGTCGCTTCGTTCCACAACAATGGTAGTAAAAATTACTTTTCGGTCACCCTCAATTGAGAAAATGAATATTGAAAGTAATGAGTTTCCCCGAAAGAGGTTCTTTTGAAAAAGCATTAATTATTATTAATATTCACAATTCAAGGACTTTAAAATAACCTTTTTAGATGCACCTTATTATAATTATTAGAATTGAACTTTTTTCTTCGTTTTATTTGCATATTCAAGCACAATTGCACTTGCCACAAATATTGATGAGTAAGTACCGATTATAATACCGAAAAACAATGTAAACGCAAAAGCTCTCAACACTTCACCACCGAAAATTAGAAGTACCGTAACAGTCAGCAATGTAGTACCTCCGGTTAATAACGTACGGCTCATAGTTTTATTAACACTTAAGTTAATCACTTCCAGAAGTGGCATCGTTTTGTGAATTTTCATCATTTCACGAACTCTATCGAATACAATAACCGTATCATTAATTGAATAACCGATAAGAGTTAAGAACGCTGCAACCACCGTCAGATTAATCTCAAGATTTAATCCGGGAATCACTCCGTAAAGTACAGCATACAATCCTAAAGTAATCAGAGTATCATGGAAAAGAGCAAGTACAGCACCAAAAGCAAAAATAAATTTAAAACGAAAAGCCAAGTAAATCAGTATTGCTAATAGTGATAAGAAAACAGCAATAATGGCATCTCGTTCTAATTCTTTACCTACTTTGGGCCCTACATGGTCCTCTTTTACAACCTTGAAAGGATTATCCTTCAATTTTTGTTTTAAGTTATCTTTAATCCATTCGGCTATTGATACGCTGACAATCATCTGCTTATTACTAAGTTCTTCCGAAACTTTGCCTGTTTGGAATCCTGCTTTATAAAGTTTATTAATCAGGGCATTAGTAGTATCATGATTTGACAAAGCATAAGTTACTGAACTCAGTTTTGAAGAGTCAACGATACTATAATTAAGGCTGGGATATATTTTTTCGATAGCATTGTTAATATTTTTGACAACCTTTGGATAAATTTTTGGAGGAATCTTCTGAAGTTCGGTCCTAACTAAAACACCGGTTTTACTTCCAAAAGTTTTTAACTCCACCGCACCCAAACCAATATTTGCGACATAACCTCTAATTTGACTGATATTAACAGGTTTCTGAAATTCAAGGACTATTTCCGTACCGCCTTTAAAATCAATTCCAAAATGGAAACCCCGGACTGCTACACTTACCCAGCCGATAACAAATAAAGATGTAGACAGTATATAAAAGAACTTTCTTTTTCCAAGCCAGTTAATAGTAAGATTTTCGAATAATCGCATGTATTAATGTGCTCCTTAAAGCATTTTTAATTAACCAATAGTTATTTTAATTCCCTTTATTACCATATAATTGAAGACTACCTTAACCATCACTAATGCACTAAACAAACTAGCAGCTATACCTATCATTAAAGTTAGAGCAAAACCTTGTACAGGACCTGTCCCAAACTGGTAAAGAATAATTCCCGTTATAAAAGTAGTTATATTGGAATCGATAATTGCAGAGTTAGCTTTCGAGAAACCACTGTCCACCGAAGCTTTGATAGTTTTCCCTGTAGCTAATTCTTCTCTAATCCGTTCATATATAAGCACGTTGGCATCAACAGCCATACCTATTGTAAGAATGATGCCTGCAATACCGGGTAGAGTTAAAGTTGCACCAAAGCCTGCAAGTACTCCCATAATATATAAAATTGTGAGAATGAGAGAAACAGCAGCGATCATACCGGCTCGACGATAATAAAAGATCATAAATAGCCCTACTAGAATATATCCAAGCAAAACGGATCTGAAACCGTCGTTGATTGAATCTTGTCCCAGTGAAGGTCCAACTGTACGTTCTTCAATAATATCTACCGGAGCAGGTAAAGCACCGGCTTTAAGTACAATTGCCAACAATTGTGCTTCCTCAAGGTTAGCCATACCATTGATCTCTGAACGTCCACCCGGTATTTTCCCTTGAATAACTGGAGCAGAATAAACAACTCCGTCTAATACAATTGCACTTCTTTTCCCAATATTTGCGCCGGTAATTCGCGCCCATTCAGTTGCTCCTTCCGAATTCATTTCCATTGTAACAATCGGAGAATTGGTTTGAGGATCTATAGTTGCTTGAGCGTTTGTTATAACTCCGCCCGTAAGCTGTGGAGTTTTATCAACACAATAAAGCACATAAATCTCCTGTCCGTTTTGTTTTCCTATAGGTTTGGCAGAGAATAAAAACTGTGTATTTGGCGGTATAACTTTTTGAACATCAGGTCTGCTCAACAATAATTTCAATCTATCCTTTTCATCTGCCTTAACATAAGCATCAGCAGATTTACTATTTGGGTCGATGATTGCTATAGAAAAGAACGGATGTTTTTTAGCAAATTCTGCTGCAGTTAATTGCTGATTTTGGGTAGTATCTGTTTTTGTGGTTTTCTCCGACTTTTTATTTTTTGCCACAGCAGCCGTACTTAAAGATAATGTATCGCCGGCTAATACATCATCAATTTTTTTCATTACGGAGATAGCAAATTGAGGACTTTTTAACATTTTAAATTCTAATAAGGCAGTTCCTTGTAATAATTGTTTCGCTTCTTCGACACGAGCAACACCTGGAAGTTCAACAATTATTCTTCTTTCGCCCTGTCTTTGAATTGTCGGCTCGGAAACGCCATATTGGTCAACCCTGTTTCTAATTATTTCAATCGCTCTGGAAACAGCATCCTCTGCATCTTTCTTCATCTCTTTGATGATTTGACTATCGCTTTGACGGATGTTTCCAAAATATCTACTTAATCTTATATTGCGTTTTTCAAGTTTTCCAGCTACTATATCTACAACCGATTCATCGGAAAGCGAAGCCTCTTTTTCTGATTCTTTCATAACCTGTTTAAAAACCGCATCCGGATTTTTTGCAATTTTTTGCAATAATTTGCCTGTGCTTACTTCGAGTACTACACGCATTCCGCCTTGTAAGTCTAATCCTAATTTAATTCGTTTTGATCTTGCTTTTGCAATTGCCGGATTTGCACTCTTAAGGCTGTCGGATAAGAGTTGTATCTTTGTATCCAGTGCTGAATTGGATATTGTTGGATCGGCAACTTTAAACTCTTTCCTTTTTTCCGCAAGTGTTTTATCCATTTTTTTTGTGAATTGAATATCCTGATACGTAGGATATAAAAGATAAAAGGATAAAGCAATTGCGCCAAGAATTAGTATAATTCTGAATCTGAGTTCTTTCATATTAAGCTAATACTTCCAAATGAGTTTTAAAATTAATTAAAAAACAAAATTACCTGAATAGGCAAAGAAAGTCAATAAAAATAAATCTCCACTTAGTATGCTAAATATTAAAAAACTTAAAATTCGCTTTTTATGAATGAGCTTACTCTAAAAAGGCATATATTATAAAATTTTGTTTTGTTTTTATTCGAGAAAACAATTCGATTTACTTTTAATATACTTCACCTTTTTAGATTCGGCTCATGAATCTATTTTCAACAAGAAATGTAATAATTTACCCATTTCCGGAAGAATATTATTATGCGTATTTTACTTTTTATAGCAACCTAATGAAAAAATTATATTAACATTATCATCCGTTTAACCAATCTTTCAAATTTATCTTTCACCAAGTTTGCAGTTTCGGTAACTTCAGAATGATTTAATTTTTTCTTTGTAATTCCTGCAGCAAAATTAGTAATACAAGAAACAGCAGCAACGTCCATTCCCAAGTATGCTGCAAAAGCCGCCTCGGGGACAGTCGACATCCCAACAGCATCAGCACCGAATTTTGCCATCATTTTAATTTCGGCAGGAGTTTCGTAAGATGGTCCTTTCGTAAACCAATAGACCCCCTGATTCAATCTTATTTTTTCCTCTAAAGCTGCCTTAATAATCGTTTGTTTAAATGCAGTTAAAAAAGAGTTCAAAAATTTTTCTTTTCCTTCGAAGGACGCAAGCCCAATTAATTGAGTAAGTTCATATTTAATACTTATACCGTTAAAAGATTCAATTAACATCAAATCACCTGGATTTAGATTTGGGCTAATACCACCGGCAGCATTTGTAATAAATAATTTTTTACAATTTAACTTAACGGCAATAAATGCCGGCAAAATGCACTGAGAAATATGATATCCTTCATAAAAGTGGATTCTTCCTTGAAATAGCAATAACGTTTTTCCTTTGTATTCAGCCAAATGGATCTTCCCTTCATGTCCGGGAATAGTTGACGGAGGATAACCGGGAAGAGATGTTGTACTGACAGTTTTTACTATATTAACACTATCGGCAAATCCTCCTAATCCGCTGCCGAGAATTATTGCAATATCGATATCCTTTGAAAAGGACTTTGCAAGAATGGTTATTATTTCTTTGTATTTAAAATTCAGATCAATCATATTTTTAATATTATTAATAATCGAAATAAATGCAATATAGATTTCAAAACGTATTATAAAATAAAACTAAAAATATCTTTTAGAAGAGATTCACAAATTATTTTGAAATGTATTTTGATCATATAAAAAAATCAAAAAACTATATAAATTCCCACGACGGCACAAAATTATAATTCTTCGGTTATTACTCTAACATAATGATGTTATTTTCATCACATCAGCATACCGGCTAACGTTGCAGTCATTAAAGTAGCTAATGAACCACCGATTACTGCTTTGATACCAAGTGCCGCTATATCACCTTTTCTACTAGGAGCCAGAGGTCCTAATCCGCCGATTTGAATAGCAATAGAACTAAAATTTGCAAACCCGCAAAGTGCATAAGTAGCCATCAAAATAGTTTTAGGGTTTGTCAGAGTTTTTGCCGCTATCATTTTGCCCATTTCCATATATGCAACAAATTCATTTAGAACAACTTTTGTACCCAGCAGGCTGCCAAATTTAAGCGAATCATGCCAAGGGACACCAATACCAACCGCCAAATACCGCAGGACTAACCCGATTACCAATTGGAAATCGAGAGGTTGTCCATAAGCAGCTTTCAAAGGTTCATTCCAGCCGGTTAAATTTCCCAAGGCAAAAAGTATATAATTAATGAGAGCGATAAAGGCGATAAAGGCAATTAACATTGCGCCCACATTTAAAGCCAAATTTAATCCATCGATAGTACCATTTGCAATTGATTCGATAGCGTTGGAAGCATTTTTTTCGATTTTAATTTTCACAGTTCCTTTTGTTTCCGGCTCGCTTACTTCCGGAAACATTATTTTAGATATTACAAGAGCTGCCGGTGCAGCCATTACACTTGCCCCAAGCAATAGAGTTGCAAACATTTGCCTGGCTTGATCAAGAGCAATTCCCATGGACTGAGCATAAGAATTTCCCAGTATTTGGATATAAGCCGCCATAACCCCTCCGGCTATAGTAGCCATTCCACCAACCATTATTGTAAGTAATTCGCTATTAGTCATCCCTTTAAGAAAAGGTTTAACCAACAAGGGTGCTTCAGTTTGACCGACAAATATATTTGCAATAGTAGAGAGCGATTCTGCACCGCTGGTACCCATGATTTTTGCCATCGCCCATGCTATAACCTGAACAATCCGCTGCATGATTCCAAAATAATACAATACGGATATTAAGCTGGCAAAGAAAATAATTGCCGGCAATACTTGAAAAGCGAAAAAAGAACCCATACTATTCTTAAGTCCGGGACTAACAGCTAAATTACCGAACACAAATTTCGCACCGTCAGTTGTAAAATTAAGAAGTACAACGAAGAAGCCGCTTATCCAAGTAAAGAAATCATTCGGCCAACCTAACGGTGCAAAAAAGTGACTGAGATCATTCCCCTTTAAAATTAGAATTGCCAGTACCAACTGCAACCCAAGCCCGCTGAATACAAGTCGCCAATTTATTTTTCTTTTATTATTTGATATTAAAAAAGCGATTCCTATCAGCAAAACTATTCCTAATATTCCGCGAATAATCGAGATATAATCCATAAGTGCCTCTAATCTTCTTTTGAGATGTAATGACATTTGCGGCAACGAGCTTCATAAATATCCGAAGCACCTACAATCACCCTTTCCGACGAAGTGGTTTTTCTTTGTGTTTTATCGGCGGGGTTT
>CBFDUR010000002.1:0-18163 GCA_965613005.1 uncultured Ignavibacteriales bacterium | reverse complement strand
CAAAACCTTCTTTAGGTAAATCATATTTAATTTGTGTTGCCGGATTAAACGGATTTGGGAAATTTTGTTTTAATCTGAAAGTCAAAGGAAGACCATTCTCCTTTTGAACAAGTGTAGGATTAGATGTTTTAAATCCGAATTTAGCCGACCAGTTTCCTATTCCATACTGATTTTCAGCTCTTACACGCCAGAAATAAATAGTATTTTCAGAAAGATTTATCAGAGTTATTGATGTATCCCGGATATTAACGGAATCAAGTTTAATTGTACTAGTATCAAATGTTAATGAACCCGATAGCTGCAACTCATAGCTTTTTGCTGAATCTGCAGATGACCAAACCAAAGTAGGATTAACAGAAACGCCGGTTTTGCTATGCTCCGGCGAAATAAGTATGGGAGCTTTCGGAAAGCCGGTTATAAATGAATAAAGGTTAGAATAGCTGCCCGTATCGGCAATATTTTGTGCTTGCACACGCCAATAATATTTTGAAAGACCTGCAAAATTAGTAACTACTGCAAAAGTATCAATTAAACCGCTTTTGTTGTAGATTAAACCCGTTTTAAAAGCCGGTTCGGATGAAACTTGCAATTTATATTCTGCTGCTCCGTTAGTATATTTCCACTTTAGTAAGACCGTATCCCTTTGGTTTATTGCATCGTTAGTTGGAGAAGCAAGCAATATTTTTTGAGGAGGCATTATTTCTACAATATTACTAATAGAGCTTTCAACCGAGTTCCTATTCAAAGAAGTTATCCCAAAATAAACTTTCGAATTGGAAATGGATGAAGCAGCAGTGGGGATTTCATAGTTTTCACCGGTTACATCGAAGATATTTGCCGCATTATCAATATCGGATTTTTGAACCGAAGCATTTTTAAATGCATATACCACATACCTGCTCGTAGTATCACCGTCACTAGCGCTATATGGAGTATCCCATTTAAGTGCGCTCACTCCCGTACCGGCAAGCCGGGTAATTTTTAGATTTCTCGGCATATTGGGTTTTATTGTATCCTTCCATGCCATCACCGGTAAAAGCGCAGGATATTTATAATAGTTATTTTTTAAACTATCTGTAAAACCTTTTTCATTATTAAGAATACCGGCTAAAGCCCGGAACATAATACTACCCTGTACATTCGGATTATTTCGATCTGCCTTTATTTGATTTGGAAGCTCGGAGGCAGTCCAATTCCTGTTATTTATATTAAATGCAGCCTGTCCGATATATAACTGTCTTCCATTTGTTTGAGTAGACCACCAATTCATAAGTTTCCCATAATCCTGAAGGCCGCCGAACGGCCAGTATAACTGCGGGGCTACATAATCAATCAATTTGTGTTGTAACCAGTAAACAGCATCTGCATATAGATCATTATAAGAAGATAAACCGACAATACCGCTTGGTACATGGCTTTTCCAAATTCCAAATGGACTAATACCGAATTTCACGTATGGTTTTACGACTTCAATGCTGTCATGAACCATTTTTATCAATAAATTAACATTATTCCTTCTCCAGTCGGCTTTCTGTTCTGCCTTATAACCATTCGGATAATCAGCAAAAGTTTTATCATCATTAAACTTTGTACCATTTGGATAAGGATAAAAATAATCATCGAAATGAACTCCATCGATATCATATCTTCTAACTACATCCATTACAATTTTAGTAATATAAGCTCTCACTTGAGGCAATCCGGGGTTGAGTACTTTTATATGACCGTAAGTTACAATCCAGGACGGATGTACTTTTGTTACATTGTTACTTGCCAGCACATAGCTTCCAATTTGCCTCACTGCTCTGTAAGGATTAAACCACGCTTGTAATTCCATTCCTCTTTTATGAGCTTCTTGAATTGCAAATTTTAAAGGATCATAATATGGATCCGGAGCTTTTCCTTGTTGACCGGTTAACCAATACGACCACGGCTCATAAGGTGAATTATAGAGAGCATCACATTCTGTACGAATTTGAAAAATTACGGAATTAATGCCTGTTGCTTTTAATCCATTAAGAATATTAATCAATTCTTCTTTTTGTTGAGCAGTTGTAAGATGATTTGAAGAAGGCCAGTCTAAATTTACAACGGTGGCAATCCAAGCACCTCGGAACTCCCTTTTAGGATGAGCAGGTTGGGAAAAAGTTAGAGTACTGAAAAAGCAAAAAGAAGCTATTACCAATAGTAATTTTTTAATCATATTATCCTCACAAAAAAGAAGCCGGAAACCTCTAATAAGAGATTACCCGGCTGTATAAAGTTTAATAATTTATTATTACTTGAGAAGCGACATTTTCTTTGTTAACATGACCCCGTTTGCTCTTAATTGGTAGATATAAATTCCTGATGCGAGGTTGGTAGCGTTAAAGTTAACTGTGTATTTACCTCCGGATTTCTCTCCGTTGACCAATGTTGCCACTTCCCTGCCTAATACATCAAATACTTTCAATGTTACAAATCCTGCTTTAGCTACAGAATAATTTATTTGTGTAGTAGGGTTGAAAGGATTAGGATAATTCTGTGATAAAGAATAATTTTTTACAACAAAATTATTTTCACTTTGAACATCGGTAGCAGTTCTTGTGAATCTTTCAAATGCGGGGTAATTAGCAGCACCAAAACTTGTTACATAAGCCGTATTACCGTCCGGGCTGAAGGCAAGTCCTCTAGGTCTGGCACCATCGGTAGGCGAATGGAAATGCCATTTGAGGCTGTCTTTAACTGTCCATGTTTTAACATCAACCCCATACCAAGTAGACGGTGAATAATAAGTTTTTACCCCTGGATATTGATTAGGTGGATTAAAACTTGCGTTTCCCGAACTTATCCACAATAATCCTGTTTTATGATTCCACGTAATTGACTCAGCCGAAAATCCTTTCATAACAGTGTCTGTTAAAACATAAGCGGAAAATTCATCGGCTCTATGATAAACCCAAACTGCATTGTTTGTATAACCTGTCCAATAGATGGTATTACCATCAGCCGAGACCTCAAATGTCCTTGAATATCCTGTAGTAGTATCAATTGCATTTCCTATTGGTGAAAAATCAGGACCCCAAATTTGAATTGGATTACCGGGAATAACCGGTGCAGTATATATATTACCGGATGCACTTACGGCAGGAGCAGTTAAAGTACCGCCAAATGGAATAACTTTATTCATTCCTTTTCCTGTCTTATAATTCAGTCTATAAAGAGTATTGTAAGAAGCAAAAAGGATATTCCCATCCTTATCAGCCCGCATACCTCTATTACTGTTGAAAAGAGTATCCGTAACACCATTTACGGTAACGGTAGTAATAGGTGCAAATTTTTGTGTTCCGTCCGGATTTGCTGAATAGATAGCTCTAACAGGCACATATTGTCCTGAAGCATCTTTAAGGCTATCAGTAGCGCCATATAATTGCATCCAGACTGTACCGTCAGGTGAAACCGCTACACCGTGCCCACCTGCTCCACCTTCAAATGTTGAATCAGGGAAATAACCCTGAAACTTCCAACCTTGTGAAAATACATTGGAACTGAACAGTAATAAAAAAATAGAAATTGTGACAAAAAAGTTTTTCATATTGTACTCCTTTTTTAGTTTTGTATTGTTAGTTATATTAACCGATTATTTAGGAATTCATTGATATATCGGTGCCCCAGGTTTTTGAATATTTAATTTTATTAATTTTTGGGAATAGACGATATTCCCTTGGGCATCTAAAGTTTGTAATCTTGTATAATATAAATACGAAGAACCTGTTTTGGCCCATGTAAATGAAAATACAGCGCCCGGTTCTATTACGGCAGGATATAAAGCTTCAGATGATTTATCAGGATGTACAACTATTATAGGTTGAGGTGAGTTCGTACCAAGGAACATATCGCCATCTTGCGAAAAATCGAGCGCATTAACCTTATAATCGGCACCGTATTTTGCAGAAAAATCGTAATAAACTTCCGCCTTACCGAGATTATCCTTTGCATCCAAAGGAAATCTTTCAATTTTAGTAGTAGAATCTTGCAATGCCGCAACATATAAATAAACCGTACCTCCGTCTTTAAAGATTCTCAAAGCCGTAACTTCAGGAGTAAAATCAAATTTAGTAACAGTTTTAACAACCGGTACAATTTTAAAAATTCCCCCTTTTCCGCTTGCCCATAAATTTCCACTCGGGTCAAAATCAAGTTGAGTAATGAATACTCCGGTAGGCAAAATCACATAAACAGAAGGTGCTTTTCCTGAAGTCAGTTTGAAGACAGCCCTTACATATCTAGCTCCGTACAAAGTTCCATCGGAACCAACCTTAAGAGAATTCCAAAAAGTTTCGGCGCCTCGGGGCGCAAAATCCGTAACTATACTATCAGGCGTAATTTCTTTTACGCCTTTGCTGCCGCCGTTATAAATCGACATAAAAATATCACCTTTATTATCAGATGCAATTCCGTAAGGAAGAATAAATGTACTTTTTGAGCCCGGATAAATATCTTTTGCAGCGGCATGCAAAGAATAATTTATTGTATTACTGAATAGTTCCGAATTTAGTATAGCCGCCATTATTTTAATAGAATTTCCGACAATATTTGGCGGGGTAACGGTAATCTGTGTTGTGGTAGAAGACAGCACTTTCCCCATCTGACCATTGAAATAAACAAAGACCTTTGAAGTATCGTTTGAAAAGTTTTGTCCTTTTATAATGATTTTGGTTACGCCTGCAAGAGCCGAGTTAGGAGGAGTAATCGATATAATTTTAGGTGTCGCTCCAATTGGACCGGTGGGTACACCCGAATAAAGACTCGGTGATCCTTTATTGACACATCCTGAAAAATAAAGTATAGATGTTAACGATAAAACTACCGCAAAAATAATTGATTTATATAAATTTCGTTTCATACTTATTCCAAAATTTTTTATTTCATTAAGAAAGCAAACATTAAAGATTATTGTTTATAATGCAAAACCAATTGTGATTCTTTGCACATTTTTAAATTCTTTATAAGAGGTAAATGCATAATCTAATGAAAAATTAAACCCGGAGAATGAATGTTTGATTCCCACTCCAGCGCTTATTCCCTCAACATCGGTCGGTGTCACATACCCAACACGCAATGAAATCAATTTCATAAAAGTATATTCACCACCAAAACTTAATTGTTCCGGATAATCACGAGGATGTGAGGCATCAATGGTTAATAAAAGAGAATGCATATTTTCATTAATATTAGTTAAATCGAATATATTCATCGAAAGTCCCATTTTAAAGATCAGTGGGAGCTGAAAACTATCTTTTATATAAGTAACTTCTCTCGAGAAATTTTTGACATCCATTCCGAAATCGAGACTTTTAAACCCTGTTTTGTAGATTAATCCAAAATCAAAAGAGAGCACATCGGTCGAATTTGATTGGGTAATATAATTACCTTTCCCATCGATGCCGATTGTACTTATTCCTAAAGATTGATAGACATATTTAATATTACCGCCGACGGCAAATTTTTCTGAAAGCGCCTTTGAATAGCCTATACCAATAGCCATCGCTTTCGGACTGAAAGAGCCTACATCAACGAAGCCTTGAAAATTATTCGCTCTCACTGTTCCTTGGAATGAGCCATAGTTCACATTTACAAAATTTACCCCGATTACTCCATAATCCCCATCGAAAGGGGCAAATGCAATAGCCGCATAACTATAGTTAATATCGGCAATATAAGAAACACGCCCTAAAGAAACACTTGTCAAATTTGTTAATCTAGCCATACCGGCCGGGTTATAGAACATCGAAGCAGCTCCGTCTTCAAGTGAGGTGGCTGCTTGTCCAAAACCGCTTACACGTGCACCGAGTGAAAGGCTAAGAAATTTCATTCCGGTTTGAGCAAGTTTTTTCTCCTGTCCAAATGTTATTAAACTGAATGAAGCAAGTAAAATACAAGTTAAAACTATTACAGTAACATTTTTTTTCATTATAATACTCTTCTTGGTGTATTATTATCAGATTACCTAATTATTACAAATTTTACTATTCTCTGTTCTCCGGTTTCATCATTGTGAATAACCGCAATGTAAATACCGCTAACTACAACTTGATTAGAAGATGTAACCGAATCCCAATAAGCATCGCCGCTTCCGTCGGTATGAACTATAGTTTTAATTAATTCACCAATTTCGGTATATATCTTTATAGTACATCGTCCGGGTATATTAAAGAAAGCAAGTCTATTGGGTTGTTGATCACCAAAGCCGAGTTCTTTTGCGGCTGAGATATTAAATGGATTGGGAACGACGCGAATATCGCTCATAGATTTTCCCGGCGGACGTTTTAAAGTAGCCAAATCATACGTCTGTGTATAATATCTGCTACTGTGCAATCGATTTTTACCCATAGCGATAACGTAGTAATAGTAAGCTAAACCACGGATAGGAGTAGTGTCATCATAAGAATAATCGAGTTTACCGGTTGCAGGCACTTTCTTTAAAAGATGATATGTGGAATCATATTGTCCGTTAGCTCTGTAAATTGCAAAATAATCTATATTAGGGTCCGCATTGTAGAGCGACCAAGATAAGGAAATTTTATTACCACCGGATCGCACATTAAATACCTTAGGCGGTAAAGGGGGTTCGGGAATATCATATCCATTATCATAGTTCGCGATAGCTCTTCTAAAAGTTTGGAATAGTGAATCCATACCTGTCAAAACCGAATCATTTTTTTGTTTAGCGGTTATTAAACCTTCTTTATATTTTCTGCCGACACTAGTAGCTGTTTTTCGATTAAGACCGGCAGCAGCTTCAGCGAACACGATATGCACACTTTGACCAGGTTTAATAGTATATGGCCCGTAACCATTTGCGAATGTCCAACCACCTGTTGTACCTAATGAAGGGTCTCCTGTCGGTTCGTCAAATTTTCCATCCGGCTGCACCTTATTAGCTTGGCGCGGCGTTTCATGTCCGGTAGATATCGCTTTTTTATATTCATATTCCATTCTAACAGGATTATACGCACTATTGTTTGATTCTAAATTCGGATCATCAGAACTGATGTAATTTGTTGTTGACGGTTGGTTCGGATCATCTGTCGTATCCGTTGCTGATTTATCTGCGTGCAAAGTAACAACACCGACAAATTGTATAGCGCCTAAACGCCCTACAGTATCACCCTTTGAAATCAGAGGAACATTGGCATTCCAAATAGGACCGCCGATATTATCATAGTTAGTAAAAGGTGGATATTTACCCTGCCAGGAAAATTGTGCTCTAAATCTTTGATCGGGAGGATCTTTATACTTTGCAATGTTTACCGCTCCGTCACCTCTGGCATCGTCCATTGTATTGATACCCCATCTCGTTGCATTTCCAATTTCAAATCCTGTTTCTCTTGTAATAGCCAATCTCCATTGAAAATAAAAATAAACACCGGTTAATGTATTATTGGGAAGTTCAATTTTCGGATCGGCATTTACATTACCCGTATTTGTAAAAGTATAAGCACTGATAATATAATTATTGTTATTCTGCTGACTAAACTGAAAGATTTTACGAGTCATAGTAAGACCGAGCTGTGTATTCGCTACATCAATAAGCATTCGATCGGGCTTCATAGTCGGATCTACAACATCATTTTGTACAGGTTTTAAAAACGAAGGTACATCATCAACATAAACCTGAGGAGGAGTAAATTTACTAACCGTCGTGAATTTTATCGGGAAAAATTCACCTGCACCATTAACCCTTGGTCCCACATGCACAACCTTGTAGGGATAATTTCGTCCACTTTCATCGGTAAAATTAGTAGCGCCAATCCACAAAGCTTTAGAAGCTTCATTGCTTTGATATTGATAAATTGCAGGCCATTGTAATCCGTATTGTTGAATTTTCACGTATCCCTCTTCAATTTCAGAACCGATTTCAGAATACCAACTTTGAAGTGAACCAACCGACATCCATTTATTTTCGAATTGGGCAGATGCGTTACTGAAAGCAAACAAAACTGTTGCCAATGTTAAAAACGCCGCAATATTATTTCTTTTTATTACCTTCATTTAGTCCTCAATCTAAATTTTCTTATTAATCATTGATGGCAAACGTAAGTCTTAATCCCCAGTAAATATCTCTAGGGTTAAGAAATGTTAGAAAAGTTTGATTAGGCATATCAATATATGCTTTATCCTTAATCCATTGATTTTTTAAATTAGCCGGAGCAGCTTGAATAACATCCCAAGGTACATAAGGACCGGTTCGATAATCTCCCGGTCTATCGTTACCGGGTATATTACCGTATTTAAGAGGATCACCTATCGAAGCCGGTAAATGTAAAGACTTCATATAATTAATATAATCATTGGCATGTACAAAACCGGCGCCGGACATATATTTGTAATTAAACAAATTATGAATATCTGCAAATAATTGAATACCAACACCCATAATATTAAATGCTTTGCTGACCCGAAGATTTACATTATGATAATCGTTCCATTGAACATTATTTTGAATTCCCGGGATACTACCACCACCTGCCCAAGTAAAATGATATCCGGCTCTCCAACTGGCAATGAAGCTAAATCTCCAATCACCAAGTAAATGAATCTTACCTAAGCGGGGACCAAAATCACGCGGAGAAAAAAAGTCGATATTTGCACGTGCATAAGGCTGTGGAACCGGTTTTATCTGATAGTATGAAGTAGTTGTTTGTTCATAACTCTTTTGGTCTGCAGGATTTTGATAATAAAGAGAAAATCCAAAATTGCCGTAAGTATTCACTTCATAAGTATAGTTGATAAATCCTTGTACCCAATTCCCTCTGTTTTTAGAAATAGTTAATTCAAAACCTCTTATGTCTCCGTAATTTTCCGGTTCAACGATACTATAATCGACTTTACTATTTCTACTTATATAAGTAACTAAACGGGACTGAAGTGAATTATCTTTATAATAACCGGCGAGATGAAGCAAATATTGATTAAATAAATTTTGTTCGTAACCTAATTCATAGGCAACGGTTTTAGGTAACGGTGCGTTAGGATTTGCAACTCTCGTTATTTGATTGTTATCTGAAAATCTTCTAATCAGGAACAGATCATCCGGTGTTGGCATCTGTCTAAAATGACCGTAGTTAAAATATATTTTACTATTATCTGTAACGGGGAAAGATATCGCTAATCTTGGACTTAAGTACAATTGTTTAGATGTCTTAACTCTAACGAGCATTGTATCTAAATTTATCGGGCTTTGTGAAGCCTCAAACGCAGCGGGATAATGACCAAATTTATACCAATAACCGCCTGGATCGGAATAATCCACTCGTAAACCTAGAGTAGCAATCATTCCCTCAAATTCCAATTTGTCTTGTGCATAAAAAGCACCTCGGATAGGGAAAGTATGCCAAACAGAACGGGATCTACCCGAAGGTAAGTATTTATCCACTGAAGCATAATTAACATTATTATCGGTATATGTGAATGAAACTCCGGATCCAACTTGATTGTGTTCACCTATCTGGCTTTGTAAATCAGCCTTAACTTGATAATAACTAACTACACTGCTATCCCTTGAATTACTAAAACCTACACTCATCCTCATACCGCCGATAGCAGTTGAAGGATATTCCCAAAAACCGACTGGAGCATCATCCGTATAAAAATTATTTCCGAATTTATAAATTCTTGAAGTATCCCTAAAAGCAGCCGGATCAGTATGATATTTTGATGTAAACTGACTAACCTGTATCTCATAAAATGTAGATGAATTGAGTACGTCCGTAAATTTTCCACTAAAAGCACTATAATTAATTCTGCTCGGAGCCCAATAGTTTGGAGCAAACATTCTAGCGTCTATATAGCTAACTCGGTTTAAAGCATTTGCTATAGAGGAGGAAGAAGTTGCGCTAAAGATACCGGGTAGACCTGCATTATTATTGTTGGTTCCCAACGTTTGAGCAACCATTCCTTGAACCATTAACCTCTCACCTTCACCTACATTTGCAGTCAATTTTAACTGACCTGTATAATTATTAACTCCGGGTTCAGAAAGCGGAATTACATATTCATGTCGAGTTCTCCGATAAGATGCAAAAAATCTTAAATTTCCAAGCGACTTACTTACTATTGGTACCGGACCACCAAAACTTGCATCTACCACATAATCCGGATTAATAATGTTTAAGTTCCTTCTGTGCTGAAATAAAAATAGTTTTCTTGCCGCTTCCGGACTAAGATCATTATTAGGATTATTACCGTTTAGCAATTTATTTGAATAAGCTATCCATCCTTCAAAATCCGGATATTGCTTTGCAAATGCATTTAAAATTTCTTTATATTGAGCTTTGCTGAGAGTTCCATTTTGATAAAGTTGATACATTTGAGGATACTGAGCAGCATATTGATCTCCCCAATAACTCAAACCTGTAGCCGGGTTAGTAGCGTCGGTACCATAAAAAGCGACTGGGGAATTAACGTAGGGACGCACCCAATAAGAATAGGGAGAATTGGGAGAAATACCGAAATGTTTGGGATAAGGAGACCTATATTCGCTTAACATACTAAAAGTATATTTGCTTTTACTTCCACTTTTTGTAACTATATTTATTAAACCGGAACGAATATCGCCGTATTTTGCACTAAAACCTCCCGTTTGTATTTGTATTTCCTTGATGGAAGTATAACTGATATCTGTAAAAGGGTTGTTGGTTCGTTCATTCCGTAACATTAAACCGTTAACCATTAAGCCTGTCTGGTTTGTACCGCCTCCCCTTACTATAAGTCCGTTTGCACTTGATTGAATTCCCGCTTGAAGCCCTACAACACTAGAAAGACTTGTAACAGGAAGATTACTAATTTCTTTAGCATTGATGTTAATCGTACTAGCGGCTACTCCTCTTCGAATAATGGGTGTTTTCGCTATAACAACAACTTGTTCTGTTTGAATGGTTTTTTCTTGAAGAGCAACATTAATATTTGTGGTTTCGTTTATATTTACTACTACATCTTTAATTGTAACCGTAGCATAACCAATCATCGACACTCTTAAAGTATATGTTCCGGGTGCAACATTAAGGATAACATAATATCCATTTAGGCTCGAAGCAGCGCCCATCATCGTACCTTCTATTAAAACATTTACTCCAACTAAAGGTTCGTGAGTTTTGGCATCCTTTATGACACCTGCAATTTTTCCTGAAGCAGGGAATACAAGGGTTGATATAGTTACAAAAAATAGAAAACAAAACAGTAGAAACAACTTCATAATTTCATTCTCCTGAGTTACTCAAATCGTTAAGGGTGATATTCTGCATAAGATAAAATTATTAATTTTCTCTTTAGAAGATTTTCAAATTATAATGATGAAAACATACTGATTTTTTTATGTATTATCAATGATTATTTTAATAAAAAACAGCCATAATCTAAAATTTTTTATTAAAAAATGTATTTTTATTAAAATTTATGAATAAAATTAAATATTTACATTGTTAAATCCACACTCATTACAAAACAAAAGATAATTAAATTGTAATTTTGATTATGTATCGCCCAAAATTTTAAAATTATACTAAAACATTAGGAAATTAAAACTTCTTTAAAACAAAACCTGTCTGTGGTAATACTTCGATTTTACCTAGAATAACTTCCAAAGAAGAAACACCGGCATTTTGAGAATCGACTAATATTTCCCAGTCGCCTTCCGGTAAATTAAAAACTTCATTTTTATTTGGATTTGTATTAAACAGGACTATCAAATCCTCATTTTTATAATTTAATCGATAACCTAGAGCAAAGGGATTATCTGTTACCTTGAAGAATTTAACATTATTATAGGGAGTTCTTCTGAAAGCTGCATATTTTTTCCTTAACGCAATAAGACCTTTATAATACTCAACTAATTCTTTATTAATTCCGGCATGATTATAATCCATATAATTAGTTGCATTATCTTTATTATAGCTATTATCATCAATATGACCTTTGCGTAGGCCATTAACTTTGAGATTATACGGGATTACTTTAGTCCTGGCAAATTCCGCACCTTCCTGAAACATAGTAATTCCCTGTGAAGTAAATAGAAACATAGCGGCTAGTTTATTCAATTTTAACTCAATTGGAGTAAGCTTTACAAATTTATCTACATTTTTAATTATCTTATTCGGGTTAACAGATTTAGTCGCTATCCTTATAAAATCGCCTAAAGTATAGCCGTCATGAGAAGCAAGATAATTCACAGAATATTCTTTCTTTTGGAATAAACCGAATTTATCTCTGACTAAAGTACCGTTAACATAACTTTTAATTCTCTTTGGGTTATTGTTACCGTACCAATGACCGAATATCCATCCCAAACCATTATACGGATTTTCTCCTTTTATGCCGTTTCTTATCTGATCGTTCCAGCTAGCCCAACCTCTTAAAGAAAAACCTGACGGATCATAACCACCGCCCCACGGTTCACTAATAAAAACCACACTTGGATTAATTTTTTTAGCTTCTCTAATCACTTCTTCGATAGTTTCCCAATCAATAAGTTTTCCCAAATCGAACCTAAAGCCGTCAACATGATATTCTTTCATCCAATAAATTACACTTTCAATTATCATTCTTCTAGCCATAGGTCGTTCGGTTTTAAAATCATTACCGGTACCGCTGACGGAAGTGAGCTGCCCTTTATTACCGAGGCGGAAATAATAATCTCTATCAATTTGTTTTAAATTGCCGAGTTCATATTGAGAAACATGATTGTAAACAACATCCATAATTACACCGATACCTTCTTTGTGAAATGCTTTTACCATATCCTTAAAATCATTAATTTGCCTGCCGGAGGCTCCATCCCACGTGTCCCATTTTAACTCTTTTTCATCGTCACTATAATATGCTTCGGGGGCAAAGAACGACGCAGTCATGTAACCCCAATAATTCCTTTCATAAGGATTCCACGTATTATAATAACCATCTAGAGAATCTTTATACGGAATCTCAATATTTGCAAATTCCTGAGTAGGCATCAACTCAACGGTATTAACTCCTAATTGCTTTATATAATCTATACCACCGGATTTACCATGCTCAATTAATCCTTGATAAGTACCTGGCTTATCTGCACCGGAGGAAGGGTCGATCGTTATATCCCTGATATGCATTTCGTAAATTATCAGATCACGCCAATCTCGTTGTATCCAATGATCATCACCCCAATTATAATCGCCTTCTTTAACAACCATTGCTCTTCTTGGATTGAGATAGGTATTAAAGGTTTCTACCGATTTTGCATACGGATCGAGACAAATTACATCCTTACTCTCAGGATATTTTGGATTAAAAACTTTGAAGCCGTAGAACATTCCATACCACTCCCCTTTAAGAACTGCTTCCCAAACTCCTTCTGAATCAGAAAGCATTTCATATTCCCGACCGACTGTGTCGTATGGAGTTCTATACGTTACTAATGTTACTTTTTCTGCATCCGGTGTAAATAACCTAAAATACGTTTTTCCATCTTTCACAAATGAACCAAGTCTTTTCGATGAATAATATTTATTTAAATCTTTTTTACCTGTTTTCTCCCCTGTTTCAAGAATCTCAATTGAAGAACCGGTCTTATCAGTAATAAACAATACAGCGCCTCTTGAATTATTAGCGGAAATTATTATAAAGAGTATAATAAAAATTATTTTTTTAATATACTGCATTTTTTAATAAAATTATTTAATAAATTAACGGGTGTTTAAAATAAATATTTGATTTTCAAATATTCTTCATCAGGTATTTTAACATAAAGCATTTTTGATTGTTTATTGTAAAAATATCCTTTCACGGAAAGACGTAGATTAATCTTGTTTTTTACAGACTCTAATTTTTTACCATTTAACTTTACGCTCGATACCGATTTAGTATTAACTATTTTCAGAACATATTCTTTTCTGCCGGTTTTATAACCGTAGTGAACCCGCTTAATAGTTACAATTCCACCTAATTTATTTAATGAAGAGTTAAACTGTGTAATTGAATAATCGCCCTTTTGGTAATTATAACTAATACCGTCGTCTTCATATAAATCATATTGGGATGAAGAACTCGGGAAAAGAAATACATCCAGCTCAGTTATATCTTTTTGACCTACATACTGCTGAACCTTTTGCATAGGAACGAAGCCGCCTCGTTTAATAAAAAACGGGATTTGATAAATTGGTGCTTCGACAATTATCCATTGTTTACCATTATATATTTTACCTGTCCACCAATCAAACCATTTACCTTTCGGCAAGTAAAGCTTTTTGAAATTCCCGGTTTCATTAAGCACAGGTGCAACTAAAATGTTATTTCCAAACATAAATTGAAATTGTGCAGCATTGGAATAACTCTCGTCATCATTTTGATAATTTAAGAACATCGGTCGCATAATAGGCAAACCGGTAATGGAAGCATTATAAAATTCATTATAGATATAAGGTAACAATTTATACCGGAGAGAAATTATATTCCTTGCCCACTGTTCAACTTGCGCGCCAAATGCCCAAGGTTCTTTATCTTGCTGATTAATAGCCGAATGTCCTCTGAAAAAAGGGGTAAATGCGCCAAGTTCAAGCCATCTGGTATATAATCGTTGTGAAGGATTGCCGATGAATCCGCCGACATCCGAGCCGGTAAATGGAATGCCGCTTAGCCCCATTCCTTGAGGCATTAAACAAGCTAGCTTGAGGCTTTCGTCATTCGCCACATTATCTCCTGTCCACACAGCAGAATATCTTTGAATACCGGCAAAACCGGCGCGTGTCAACATGAAATGTCTTTTATTAGGTGAATACTTTTTGAAAGCAGCCATAGTTGCTTTGGCTTCTTCAAGAGCATAAACATTATGAATTTTTTTATAATTAGCATGAAAGCCGTTATCATCAAATTGTACAATATCCGGGAAAGCCTGTCCCCAAACAGAGGGTTCATTCATATCATTCCAAAACCCCTCAACACCTTGTTTCAACAAGACAGCTAATTTTTTACCCCACCAAATCCTGGTTTCTTTTTTTGTGAAGTCCGGGAAATAGGACCACCCTGGCCAAACCTCGCCTTCGTAAACGACACCGTCAGGATATTTAGCAAAAAGATTTTTTTCCAAGCCCTCCCTTGCTGCAAAATATGTAGGATCGGCTTTTATCCCCGGATCAATAATAGTAATTATTTTGAACCCTTCTTTTTTCAAATCGCTCAACATTTTCTCAGGATGAGGAAACCCTTTTTTATCCCATGTAAAAACTCTATAACCGTTCATATATTGAATATCTAGATAAATTACATCAGCGGGAATTTTCTTTTGACGAAAAGTATCGGCAATTCTTTTGACAGTCGCTTCCGGATAATAACTCCATTTACTTTGTTGGTAACCTAGTGCCCACTTGGGAGGCAGCGGCATTCTTCCCGTTAATGCGGTGTACGATTCGATTACTTTTTTAATTGAAGGACCGTATATAAAATAATAATTCATTTCACCGCCTTCTGCACCAAACCAATAAAATCTGTTATTGCTTGCCCCCATATTGAAATATGATTTATAAGTGTTGTCAAAGAAAATACCATAAGCCTTCTTATCTCTTTCTCCGATGAAGAACGGAATAGATTGATAAAGAGGATCGGTGCGATTTGTGTATCCCGGGTGATCAGTGTTCCACATAGTTAATTGCATCCCCCTTTTATTCAAATTTCCTGTCTTTTCTCCTAATCCATAAAATCTTTCTCCATTAAATAATTTTTTAAAAATTCGTACTTCATTACCATCAAAACTTACACCAAAGCTTTTACTATCTTCATTAATCAAATACATATTCTTATCATAAATTGAAATGCGGCAAGGTGATTTGTTAATTCTTACATTTAATTCTGAGGTCGAGAGTAAATAGTACTTGCCTTTATCGGTAAAATTGTAAGCCGCTTTTTTATGCGGAACGTTAACAACCGCATAGGAAGGTGCTTCTGAAAACTTATTGTACTGCGTATATCGGAATCGTATTACATTCTTATCCAAAACATATATATTTAAAAGTGCATTTGATAAAACAAACTCTATATGATCATCGTTTATTTTTAGAGATTTAACCGCACCTACATACCTAAATTTAGCTTCTGCCATCATATTAATGAGTAACAATAAGTATAAAGTTGAAAAAAAATATCGTCTAACGGACATCTGTTTTACTCCTTCCATTTTAGCTCAAAATATTGACGGAAATGTTTCCCCTCCAAAATACTCATTGGGTATTACTTCTTTTTCGCAGTTTCCTTTTATGATTCTTTCAAAGGTGATAAGTTTTCTTTTCCCATTATTTTAATGACTTTCATATTTTTTCTATCTTATTATTTATAGGATTATTTTCCCGTATTGATTTACTAGCCAAGCATGTCTTACAGCAAAAAAAAACAATTAAAAAACTTTCATTTTTACATTGAGTTAAAAAATTTTATTCTTTTCAGATTAATCATTAGTAATAATTTTACCGTCGACAACGGGCGTAACACAAATTAATGGATTTTGTGGAACTTTCAAATTTGTGAATATTTCCTCGAACAGCTCAAAGTGTCTACCCTTTTTCTCCAGTTTATAAAATTTATTATAAGGCATGAATTTACCTTGAGAATTAGAAGCGGCATTAAAATGATATGCTTTGGGGAAATCTTCAACAGCCTTACTTTTAAGAAACTTTATTTTATTATCATCTCCGCCTTCCATTTCATAACCTATTGCCCGGAATTCTTCAACAATGCCTTTATTTATTATCAGATATATGTTTAAAATAATTTCATTCATCTTTTTCGACTCTATAATTTATATAGAAATAACTTAAGCAAAAAGCATATACAAATTGACACATTATACTTTCAATAATATTAAGGGGTGGAATAGAATAACTTTATTTTTCCTTAATGTTCACTATTTAAAAACTTGGAAATAACTTTTTAGATACCCCTTATTTTATTTTTTCGGACCTATCATTTGATCCGGTCTAACGGTTTCATCAAATTTTTCTGCAGTTAACAGTCCCAATTCTACAGCCGCCTCTTTAAGAGTTTTATTTTCTTTAAGTGCTTTTTTAGCAACTTTCGCTGCGTTATCGTATCCTATATACGGATTCAGTGCAGCTACCAACATTAAAGAATTTTGAAGATTCTTCTTGATATTTTGTTCATTTGTTTTAATTCCCACCACACAATTACCGGTAAAGCTTTCACAGGCGTCGGCTAATAATCGAATCGATTGTAATACGTTAAAGACAATTACCGGTTTGAATACATTTAGTTCAAAATTACCGCTTGCTCCGGCAAAATTTACCGTAGTATCGTTTCCAAACACTTGCACGCAAACCATAGTCATAGCTTCTGCTTGAGTAGGATTAACCTTACCGGGCATTATTGAACTGCCGGGTTCATTCGCCGGTAAAATTATTTCACCGATACCACAGCGAGGACCGGAACCTAGCCATCGGATATCATTTGCTATTTTCATCAATGATGCAGCAAGTGTTTTCAAAACCCCGCTAAATTCAACCATTGCATCATGGGCAGCTAATCCTTCAAATTTATTCCGACCCGATTTAAACGGTTTTCCTGTTAATTTTGCTATTTTTGAAGCAGCTTTCACCGCAAATTCGGGATGAGTATTTAACCCTGTACCTACTGCAGTACCTCCTAATGCTAATTCATACAATCTGGGTAATGCACAATTTATTCTTTCAAGTCCATTAGTAAGTTGCTGTACATAGCCGGAAAACTCTTGCCCTAAAGTCAAAGGTGTTGCATCCATTAAATGAGTTCTACCGATTTTAATGATGTTCTTAAATTCCTCAGACTTTTCAGCAAACGCGTCGCGAAGTTTCGTTACCATTGGTATAAGTCTTCTATGGATCTCTTCAACTACGGCGATGTGCATTGCGGTTGGGAAAGTATCATTTGATGATTGAGCTTTATTCACATCATCATTCGGGTGGATTGGATATTTGCTCCCCAACTTTCCCCCCGCCAATTCGATTGCTCTATTGGAGATTACTTCATTTGCATTCATATTAGTCGATGTTCCTGCGCCACCTTGAATTATGTCTACAGTAAAATCTTGTAAAAAGCCACCTTTAATAATTTCATCACAGGCTGTTAAAATGGCTTGGTAAATATCTTTTGGAATATAGTCTAATTTATA
>CBFDUR010000001.1:0-19067 GCA_965613005.1 uncultured Ignavibacteriales bacterium | reverse complement strand
CTTGAAACAGGCCAACAATCATTTAATTGCCAAATAATTGCTCCGGTAGTTTTCGGAAATCTCGATTGCCAATGCTCCAAAGAATATTTCAAAGCCAGCCCTTGATTCAACTGTGTAAGGTAGATGAAATCCCTCAACTCTGTTTTTACCGGCAAATGAGCAGAAAGAAATTTGAATAATCTTTCCGGTCCTTCTTCTTGTTTATTATGAAATTCAAAAATACGGCTTTGAGAATAAAGTTCGTCTTTTGGTAATACATTTGCAAAAGTATTATAATTTGCCGGACTTTGAAATCCAAACTCGGTAACGAACAAACTATTATCATTTTTCACTGTTGTATAATCCATCCAGTCGCTCCAGATTTGCCATTGATGAATGTTTCCGCTTAATTCTGAATTCGGGTCTACTTCATTTCCAAAAGGACTTGATTCCCAATAAGCTCTCCCGGGGTCTGTTTCACGTAAAATCGAAGGGATTATTTTATGGTAAATTTTATATCCGGGCATTTCTTTATAATCGGTTTTATTATCCATATACCATGACCATTCATTTTCGTTATTGCCGCACCAAATTGCAATAGATGGATGAGTTTGCAATCGATACACATTTTGTTTTATTTCTTCGATCACATTTTTAATAAAGTCATCATTTTCAGGGTACGATGCGCATGCAAACATAAAATCTTGCCAGACTAATAATCCTAATTCATCACAAATTTCATAAAATATATCATTCTCATAAACCCCACCTCCCCAAACACGAATCATGTTCATGTCGGCATTTTTCGCAGCTTTTAAAAGTTGCAAATATTTCTCGTTCGAAACTCTCGGTAGGAATGAATCAGCCGGGATCCAATTTGCCCCTTTAATAAAAATCGGTTTCCCATTTACAACGAAATGAAAAGAAGGTTTCCCATGGTTCTCTAAAATTAAACTTAATGTCCGTATTCCTACCTTTCTTTTAACAATACCGGTTTGATTTTCCCCGCCGGCTATTGCCTGAACGCTTAATTCGTACAGATTTTGCTCACCGTAATTATTGGGATACCAAAGTTTTGGGTCATCAATTTCCATCTCCGTATTAATCCAACATGAGTCCGAATTATTTATCGACTTTTCATATTGCTTTGAATCACCTTTCATTTTAATTTTTATTAGGCATGCCGACTTTTCATGATTTTGAATTTCAGCCTTGATTTTTACTACCGCTTTGTTATTCGTAATTGAAATAGTGCTGAAATTCAGATTAGTTATATTTATTTTAGGTTTTTGTAAAAGATATACGGAACGATATATTCCACAGGTGATAAATGATGGACCCCAATCCCATCCAAATGAATATTGAGCTTTTCTTATATACACCCTCTCCGGATTTAAAGCCGCCGGTAAATGTCCATATTTTTCTTTAAGTAAACGCCCATATTTTAAGGCTGAAATAAATTTAATTTCCAATTTGTTTTTCTTTTTATTGAGCATACCGGTAATATCAAATTCATATTGAATAAACATATTATCCGTTTTGGCTATCGGTTTATCATTCAAATGAATTTCGGCAATTGTATCAAGTCCATCAAAATGGAGATAAACAGGATTGTCTTTGTTAAAATCATTTGGGAAGTCGAATGTCGTTTGATATATCCAATCCGATTCATTTATCCATTTCAATTTTAGTTCATTATCGGCATAAAAAGGATCGGGAATTATTTTCGCCTCAAGCAAGTCGGTATGAATTGTACCGGGTACATAAGCCTCTATTAACTGAGTAGATTTCATTATTTCCTTATTTGTCAAGTTAGAATAGGAATCTCTATCAATTCTACACTTCCAATTATCATGTAAATAATATTTCATAATTTTTTCGTCCTTTTATCTTAAAAGTACCATTTTCCGGATTAATGTATAACTTTTCGTTTTTAAGATAGAAAAGTAAATTCCGCTTGACAGCCCATCTGCATCCCAATTAATCGAATGTTTACCGGTAGTTAAATATTTATTTATTAAAGTAGTAATTTTTTGACCTAACAAATTATAAATAACTAGAGTAACGAATGAAGAATTTTTTAACCAAAACGATATCTTAGTTGAAGGATTAAATGGATTGGGGAAGTTTTGCTCAAGCACATCTTTATAAGGGAAAATTGGTTCTTGTTCATTTTTCAAACCGGTTTTGAAATCATAAAGCTCTTTTATTTTTTGAAACGGTAGAGCATAATTATAAATTCTTATATCATCCAATATACCGTTAAAATTATAATTATTATTGTTAGGCAGCATTTGTCCGATGGTTAAAGGAATAGATGTTTTCAAAATACTGCCCGACCAGGGTGAAAAGGAGTCCAGGTTACCATTTAAATATATTTCGCAATCCACACCATCGTAAAGAACCGAAATGTTGTACCATGTATTTCGCTTAAGTTTAGTTTCCGAATCCAGATCAATAATTCCATTATTTTTTGTATCGGATGTATGAATTGTCCACCTTAAATATTTATCGGTAAGGATCGATATTTTCCATCTGTTTTCGTAACTGCCATGTGAAATCACATATTCTTCTCTAGCAGGAAAGTTGTCAATTTTAATCCAAAAATTAATTGTTATTGATTTTTGAAAATTCAAATTGGAATCACTCGGCACTTCGATAAAACTATTTACACCATTAAAATAATAAGCACTGTTAGGATTATTAAACCTATCCGCCGTCAAAGTTACATTATGAACAATTCCATTATTATGAAAACCGCTAAAATCATCGGCATTTCCATTAAACGGATAATATGCTGCCAATTGACCGGTTTGTTGATGAGAAAAATCACGGACTTCAACACCTATACTGTCGGAGACAACACCACCGTGTCCGTCGTTCACTGTACATTTA
Organism: uncultured Ignavibacteriales bacterium; assembly: GCA_965613005.1. Lineage (GTDB taxonomy): Bacteria > Bacteroidota > Ignavibacteria > Ignavibacteriales > Ignavibacteriaceae > CAVVVS01. The sequence goes on along the minus strand of CBFDUR010000001.1, from coordinate 16,193 downwards.
ATAAAATAATTTCCGGCTACATCTGGAGCAGCCCATTGCACGGAAGCACCATTACCGGTGATTATGCCATTTTTAGCCTTCCATGTATATTTGAGTGAATCACCGTCAAGATCTTTAGCAAAACAAGTTAATTCGGTAGTTGAATCCAATCCCATTTTAAGCGGATTGGCTCTAATGCTTTGTATGAACGGGATTTGATTTATTGATTTCACAACAGAAATAGTATCATTAGCCGAGGTTTGATTGTTATGCCCGTCGCTTACAATATTTGTAATAATTGCTTTACCTTCAAATTTTGGGGCTATCCATTTTGCTATTGCTCCTTTTTCAATAAAGACTCCGCTCGTAGCATACCAATTGTAAGATAAAGAATCTTCATCCGGATCAACGGCTGTGGAATAAATACTTATTGTATCTCCAATTATTACTTTGTTTTTTTCCGCTGTTAAACTTTTGATTCTCGGCGGATAGTTTCCTGAAAATTTCCCCGAATGAAAATCTACTACAACGCCGTTAATCATAAATTTGTCTTGTATATATGAATAAGCCCCGCCTGAAGGAGTAATGACAGCAAGAACGGCTGAGTTTGCCGGGATACCTATTAAAGTGTTCCCTGTTACGGCTGTATTTATAAATTTTTTAGAAACTAAATCATAAATATCATGCAAATCGGAACCCACATTGAGCACAACATTTTTTTTTACACTGTAAGGATTGTAATAAAGAAAAGTCGGAAAAGCTTTATCCCTGTAATAATCTGTTTTCAGAACGTCTAGTTTCAATATTCCCTCAACATTTGTGGTATCAATTATTCCACCTAAGATTCCGACGTGGGATGAGCCGTATAAAGTTAAATTAGTCTTCCCCCAGCCGCCATTAATTGCATCACCGGAAGCAAAAGGAGAAATATTAAAATTTGAAGGATCATATTGATGCATAGCTTCATGAGCTATATAAGAATTGGGATCATATTGATCAGCCCAAAGCTTACTGGCTCGATCTTGATTTCGTGTCGGAAGATATTCAGGATAAAAGAGCCTGGCGGCATTTGCAGCATTTAACACCCACTTACCTATTGTTCGTGCAAATCGTTCGTCGTATCTAACCAACGGTACCAACGCACCGATTTGCTCGAAAGTATTCATTGCAAAAGGATAGTCATTACTACCGTTTACTTCGCCAATTAAACCGTCAACATCGTAACCTCCCCACTTACCGTTTATTACACCCCAACTTCTAATATTTCCGGTATTAAAGCACCATTTCAGCATTTTGGTAATATCATAATTTGTACCTAATTCTGCATTCATCTTAGCAGCTATATAAACGCCATAAGGAAGTTGAATTTCGTAAGCCGGATTAGAATTTAAGGAATTCAAATATTCCATTGATAATTCCGCTCCGATTCTATATTCAGAATTACCGGTTTGTTTATAAGCATTATATAACAACCATGCAATAGCTCCCGCCGCTTCAGGTTCATCATGAACATGCTCGGCAAAGGGTTTCATAGTGGAAAAATCCCATCCTTGATATTTCATATTGGGAATTTGCCAGGGCGTAGTGCCGCCACCCATTTTTTTTACAACTTCAAGCCACCTGTTTGCCACTGTAGTGAACTGTGATTTGAAAATATTAACACCGGGATATAAGTAGTATAGTTGATAAAAAAATATATTCGGCATTGTTTCATACCAAAAATCATCGCTGTTTTCATCATCAGGATGATTCTTGTATACATTGAGTCCGTTTTTTTTATTAAACCATTCTTTACTCATCTTAACCCAATCGTATCCGTTTTGATTGCTTTTATCAATTCCCGCCAGCGTTGCGCCAATTACTGCGGGAATACTATTAATAGCTTCCGCTGAAGTTGGTACAGTAGTTCCAACTACCGTATGTAAACCGAATTGTAAATCACCCGGATAATTAACTGAATTATTATTTATCCAAATTAAAGGAAGGTATGTACCCGTTAAATTAAGGTTGAACACCAATGAATCATATCCCACAGCCACCTTCTTCCAATCTCTCATTAGATACGGCGAAGGCATGTTAGGCATATTTTCTATTCTTCGAATGGTTATCTGTTGAGAATATATTTGTGTACACATAATTAAAATTGCGATTATCCGTGAAAGAAATTTTAAATTCATAATCTGAAGTTTAAAGTTCCATCGTTAATTTTGATTCTAATATTCATTGGCACTTCTAAATTTATTTTTTTTATTTTGCTGAATGTTTATTATAATAATTCCATAAAATCTTTTTTGCAATTGGATTTTGTTCAACATCTATGATTGTTAACAAAGCTTCTATAGTAGATTCTGCACCGGAATTTTTATTAATTTCATTTTTGCTGATTATTCCGTCAAAAGTAATTCCGTTCTTTGGACTATACATTTGAGTGCCTGCAATATTATTTCCCAACAACCAGGAAGCAATTTTTCCCGCTATAATTGCCGCAGAGGTATCTTTAGTCATTTTATATAATCCGATACTTGCCCATACCATCGGTCGGATACCGTAAGCAATTTGAGAATATTTATGTAGTTTCTTAATTACTATATTGTTATTATCATTAACGAGAACAAAATCGTTGAAAAATCCATTGTTTAATAAATACGGATAAAAATATTTTACTTCCCTGTCGGCATATTTTAAATACGATCGGTCGTGAAACAAATAAGATACATCGATTAATGCATCCGCTTGACTGTTACCCCACTGATGCCAACTATTCCGCCAGCTTAAAAAGACATAGTACGGCGGTTGTTTTGAGTTGCCTACTTGCATTTTTACAATTCCATCACTTAAGTTTTTTATTTCATTTTTGACTCGCTTATCTTTTGTAATCTCGTAATAAACCGCAAGCCCTTTTACTAAAATCGCCGCTTGATCTGCTGCATATTTCTGCGGAAGCCAAGCGGGAATTTCAAATCCTCCAAAATTTTTATATTTCATTTTCCTATTTAAAGCTAACCATTTTAAAGTAACCGATACCGCTCTTTTTAAAGGTGTAACTATTTTGTGTGTTGTAATTGAATTATGTTCTAAAAAAAATTTTTGCGCTTCGGAAAGAGCCCATATTGCTCTCCAAGTCCACCAATTCGGTTCGGCGACACTTGTTTTATAGGTGGAATCTATAGTATAATCTTTCCAGATAAAATTATAAAAAAATCCGTTTTTTGCCTGCATGTAAAGCAGGAAGTTTGATAGGTTTTCAATTTTATCAAAAACTGCTTTGTCCGGATAAATTTCATAATAACGTATGTAAAAAATCATTGCTCTTGCGGCGTCATCCACACAAGCTATTCCCTCTCCTTTAGCTTCTACAAAATTATAATTTGGAAAATCGGAATATATGTGAATTATCCCCATTGATTTCCCATTTACATTAATTTTTTCATAAAGATGATCCAAATGTGCAGTATTTAATAAAGTTTTATTTTGTGAAATAATATTTGGCGCAATAGCAATAAATATTATAATGAATATCGTGACAAGATTCAATAAATAAAATTTATTTTTTTTCATTGATTTAAACTTCATAATGTTCCTTTAGGGGGTGGAATAAAATAAGTTATCGAATTACAACTTTTAAATAGCAGTTATGTATTCTTGTATTATATGCAAGTTATTCTATTCCACCTCCTAAACACAAATTTAATATGGTCATGAATATAAAATATTTTTCTATTTACACAGTGAAATCAAATAATCGACGGAAGTAGTTGCTAAGCAAATATTAGTGTCGGCGCCGGAATAATAAATTTTTATATCACCGTTTTCCTCAATGATCCATCCATTAGAGAAAACAACATTTTGCACATCACCTATTCTTTCGTAATTCATCTCAGGTTGAAGAATAGGTATTTTGCTTTTCCCTTTAATTATCCAAGGCTTTTCCAAATCAAGCAGCATCACACCGAGTTTATATATAGAACTAATTCCAAAACCTCTGACACCGTGATATAACATCAACCATCCATCATTAGTTTTTACCGGATTGGTAGAATTTCCAATTTTATCATTTCCCCATGTCCCTTCATCAGGCTCACTCAATACTTGATAGCCTCCCCAATGAATCAGGTCCGGACTACGGCTAATCCATATATCATGTCTTGTTTCAGCGGTCGGACGATCAATTTTCCAGTAATAACCTCCTATCTTCTCCGGAAATAAAGCACAATCTTTATTCGAAGGTTCACTGATTGGACCGTAAATTTTGAATTCTCTAAAATCCTCCGTTTCGGCAAGCATAACAAGGGGCATATATTTTGAATACCCCGTGTATGTCAGATAATATTTATTTTCAATTTGTGTAACTCTGGCGTCTTCAATACCCCACACGGAATATTTTAAATATCCGGAATGTTGCCCGGGAGTAAGGATCGGCTTACTATCCACTTTAAATTTTATACCGTTGGAACTTTCAGCCAACACAAACGAGGATCTGCCGGTAAGCATTTCAACACGGCAAAGTAATATATATTTATCTCTTATTTTTACCGCGCCCGGGTTGAATATGCTATTCACTTTAAAGGGTACGTCATCTTTTGTTAATATAGGATTATGAATGTATCTTTTAGTTTCCATAGTATTCTTATTAAATTTTTATTTTATAATTTATTATTTTACAATTTATTATTTTTATTATTGCATTTTGTTCAATAGTTTATTTACCGGAATTCGTGCAAATCCGGTCATTGAATCCGACATTGCGTAAGGTATTATTAACTGTTGGTGATGAATTAATGACCCACATGAATAAACTACATTGGGTACATAACCTTCACGCTCCGAATCATCGGGAGAAATCAAAGGTTCTCTTAACCTGGCAATAACTTTAGTAGGATCATCCAAATCAAGGAGTGAGGCAGCTATTACATATTTCCTAAATGGACCTACTGCATGAGTAATTAATAACCATCCATCCTTTGTTTCAATGGGTGAACCACAATTACCAAACTGGATGAATTCCCACGGCTGATCGGGAGCTTGGAGTAATTTAAAATCTTCCCAAATATCAAGGCTTTTAGATGACATAATACTAAGATCTTCACCGTCCTGGCGGGAGATCATAAAATATTTATTATTAATCTTTCTCGGGAAAAGAGCCATACCTTTATCTTTAACAGCACTACCGTGCAATGTTTTTACACGATATGTATTAAAATCATCGGTTTCCAACATTTGTACTTTAAATGAATACCCGTTATTTGCAGTGTATGTGCCGTAGTAATGAAAATTTCCATCATCATTAAATTTTACTAGTCGTAAATCTTCCATTCCGCCCGATTCACTTTTTGACTGAGGAAATATCACATAACTCGACAGAGCTTTATCTCCCTTAAACTCAAATTCATAATTAGCGTCGATATAATCCAAAATATTGGTAAGAGACCTTAAAGTAACCGGATTTTTCGAAAACATGTTACCCCGCTCCGAAAGGAAATTATTTAAGTCATCTCTCGTAAACCTTTCAGGAAGTTGATTGAATAATTCTTCATTTAGCTCATCAAAATATTTAGTCGCCCTTTTCAAATCATGTTTAGAATAAATATATTCTTTCACCAATTTAGGTAATTCGGTTAAACCCGGCGTCGGTTCAATTTTGATATTATAATCTTTATCAATAATACCTGTTCTAAATTCTATGGAAGAGACATGTCCTTCGCCTGTTGCACGCAAACTTAAAATAAATTTTAATTTTCCATCCTTAGACCCATCTTGATCAGGATGTGAAATTAAAGAGGGATTGAATAAAGCGGCAGATTCAACAGAATATTCTTTGGAAAAATATGCACCGATTAATAATTTTCTTTCCAACGAAAGTTTATTTTTATTTGTTAAATATCTTTCTACTTTAGAAAAATTTTCTAATAACTGCTCTTCGAGGTTATAATGTCTATGCTCGAATTCAATGAATATCTGCTCCAAAAGTTTAGAAACCTTTTTGTCGGGCAGTAACGCGATTTTTCTTAATACATTCAATTTTCTTTTTTCACTTAGATAAAAGAATTGAAGTATAACACGATTTCGATCGGCTTTTAATATTTGTGGATAACGATAAAGTGTCATTTGCAATAATTACTTTCCTTAGTTTTAGTCTCTAATACCGGTTGATGCCATAGATTGAAGAAAATATTTTTGGAAGAACAAATAAGCGATAACAACCGGCAGAGCCAACATAGTTGCCGCCGCCAATTTAACGCCCAACTGGCCCTCCGCTCTGCCTCCCACCGCAAACAAAGTTACCAACTGAGGCATGGTCATTAGGCTATCTTTTCTTATAACTATTATAGGCCATAATACTGAATTCCATGAATTCATAAAAGTTAAAATCCCAACTGTAATAATAGCCGGAATTGAATTGGGCCACAATATTTTAAAAATTATTTGTAAATCATTGCACCCATCTATACGGGCAGCATCTATCAATGACTGCGGGATACTTTTGAAATATTGTCTGAATAATATTATTGCCAAAGCATTCATCAAATAAGGTACAATTAAAGCCCAATATGTATCTACCCAATGGAGTTTTACCATAATTATATATTGTGGAATCAGTGTAATTTGAAACGGTAAAGTCATTGTAAAAATGATAATATAAAAAATTAAATTTCTACCTTTAAATTCTAGTCTTGACAAAGCATATCCAACCATCGAGCCGAATATAATTACACCGGCCGTAATGGATGTGGAGACAAAAACACTGTTGAGAAAAGCTCAGCGAAACCGTATCCCGAAGCGTCAAAAATTCCCCAAGGATGCGGAGTATCAAACCCAGTGCGATCCGGATTTTATTGAACACTTGGATATAACTGTTAAAAGTTAATTTGGTAGGAATAAATGTTAAGTTTCCTATTTGATTTTCCGGAGCGATGGAAGCAATCAGCATCCAAAGAAAAGGATATAAAAATATCAAAGCTCCGATAATTAGGAAAAAATAAAAAACGGTTTTCTTCATCGGCTATTTGTCCCTTTCGATAAATCTTTTTTGAATGATAATCACACTCAGTATCAATAAGGCGAAGAAAAGACCTAATGTAGCTGAATATCCCATGTGAAAATAGAAGAAACCTTGTTTATAAATATATAATACCGCCGATAAAGTACTGTTCAGGGGACCCCCGCCGGTCATTATATATGGTTCAATAAACAATGAGAATCCACCGATTGTTGAAAGGATCACAACTATGAAAATGGTTGGATTAATTAAAGGCAAGGTAATTTTCCAAAATTTTTGCCATTTAGTAGCACCATCCAAATCTGCCGCTTCATAGTAATGAGGGGGTACTGTTTGTAATCCGACTAGAAATAAAATAATATATAATCCTACATTTTTCCAAGTCGCCATAACAGCGATGGACGGCATCGCCACAGCAGGGTCTATCAACCAGCCAACCCTCGCCAAACCCACGAAGGTTAATATTCTGTTGAACAATCCGGTATCAAATCCATATAGCTGCTGCCATAATATCGTAACTACCACACCGGATACAATTACCGGTAAAAAAAAAGCAGCTCTGAAAAATCCTCTGAATTTAATCCTTTGATTCAGAATTACAGCTAAAAATAAAGCTATTATTATTTGTAACGGAATATTAATCGAAAGAAAAATTAAAGTATTTACTAACGACTTCCAAAAAAAACTGTCGTGAAATAAATGTATATAATTATTCAATCCGGTATATTTCATCGGTGAAATTATATCCCATTTATTAAAGGTGAGCACCACCGAGAATATAACCGGGAAAGCAACAAAAAATAAAAAATATATTATATACGGTGAAACTAATAAATACGGTATAAATTTTTTTTTCTTAATTATCTTTATTATCCTGTTCGGTTTTCGGTTATTTTAAGTATAGTAAATTTACTTGTTCGGCAGCATCTTTAATAGCTTGTTTTGGAGATTTTCGTCCGTAAATAACACTTTCTTCATACTCCTGGGAAATAATATCAAAAACTTCGGTTAAATTGGGATACTGATCCATACCTTTAATATATTTTGCCTGATCTGCAAAGATTAACATTTTGGGATTTAATTTGAAATACTGTTTAAAGGTTGAATCAACTTCCAGATTTTTTCGCATTGGTAATTGGTTGGTTAATTTTAGAAATTTAAGATCGTTTTTCTTTGATATCATATACCTTATAAATTTCCAAGCAAGCTCGGGATTAGGACAAGTTTTAAATATTACAATATTTTTGGGATCGGAATAAGTATAAATAGGTCCCTTATGATCATCAGGTACGGGTATATGTGCAAAACCGTATTGAAAACCTTTTGGTTTGAATTTATTTGCATAGGGAATTTCCCAAGGACCTGTAAAACGGGTTGCAATTATTCCCGATAAAAATATATCATGTCTTGTGGATGATCTTTCACGGGGAAAGTAATTATTTTTATAGAGAGTACGCAAAAATTTAAAAACTCCTACGGCATATTTATTATTAAACGCAGCAGTATCATCTTTAATAAGAGGAGCTCCGTTAGATGCAGCAATGTATAGAGGATAAAAATCGAACAACCTTTGCCACCAGGTTACTATGATATCCGAATAACCGAACCATTGACTTATATATCCATTTCCGTTTAGATCTTTTTTGAATCTTTTTGAAGCTAAAAAATACTGGCTATAATTCGACGGAGGCGTTTTGAAACGAACCTCTTTTAAATCTTTTTTATTATAAATCATCATAACCGGATTTATTTTCCAGGGCACTTGATAAATATGACCATCTTTCGAAGTAATTTCTTTGATTACCGAGCTGTCCTCTCTGGAGTAAAGAAATTTTTTAAAGCCGGCTAAAGTATCTAAAGCTACCAGCACTCCTGAACGGGCATAATTTTCAACACTGCCTTCCCACATATTAGAATATATATCGGGAGTAGTATTTCCAACCACGGCAGCAAGAATTATCTCTTCACTTGATTGCCCCGCAGGAACCGGTTGTGTAGAAATTTTTTGGTTGGGATGTTTCTTATTCCAACCGTTTACCATTTCCCTCGCAAATTCAATCTCTTGCTGATTATTGCTCGACCAGTAAATCAAGTTATTTTTATTTCGCCGAGTTGAATTACCGCAAGAGTACAAAACTAGTGCAAGTAACAGTAAAACAATAATTTTTACCGAATGTGATAATTTCATCTTATAATTGAATTAAATAAAATTTATTCCCACCTTTGCCAGCTAAGATCAATCGAGGGATAAGCCGGATGAGGATAAGTTCCTCCTTCCTTGACGATATAAAAGAAAACGGCCTGAGGATCGTCCTTTGTTTGAACCTCTATTCGATTAAGCAGCCTATAATTAATTTTGATTTTATATTTTTCCCTCAACGCCAAAACTTTGTGAAGTACTTTTGCAAGTAGTTTATGTCTCTTATTAGTATATTTACTTTGAAGATAATGCGGAGATTCGATATTCAAACCTACCGAATGAGCTAATCTATCCCGGACAACGGCATATACGATCTTGTCTTTCCACCAACCAATTTGCTCTTTGACTAATTTTCTATTCAAATACCCTTCGTTATACGCCTGGTGAATCAGCAAATGATCTCTTACCATTTGCCATATCATTTTTCCTAAAGATGCGGAAAATGTGTTAAAATTCTTTTTATTAAATTGTAAATAATTTTCTCGGACTTTATACCAATTAATAAAATCGTCTAAAGTTAATTCCCCGTTGCTTAATGAAATTAGTTTAATATCTTTAATATTTTTTTTAGAAAAGTGATTTAATTCACTTTTTAATCGTGCTGATAATTTCCAGTCGGCATATTTCTTTTTGGTAAGTACATAACTACCGATATAGGCTTTTAATAAATCAAAGGCTCTGCCTTTTATTACCGGATTATATTTCAACATTAATCTTTGAACATAAACATCGGATAATTTATCCGATTTATCTCTTTTAATTACTAAACGACTATCATGTAATTCTTTTTCCTTCATCGTTTGAGTAAGTATTTCGTTTTTCCAAACATCAACTAGTTTTACAATATAATAACCGTCGGGAGCCTTAACCGGTTTCGATATCTCACCTGCTTTTAATGTATCAACTACTTTTGATAAAACCGGATTACGTGAGCTTAGTTTGAATTTACCTATTTTCATTGAACGCTGATCGGAAAAAACAGAATCTCTTTTTAATTGTTCAGTAAATAACGTACCAAATGAAATACCGGCAGCCAGTTTTAATCGAAAAAATTTTAAGCTGTCGATATTAGGTGCATAAAGCCATTTAATTTCATAAGTAATTTGATTTTCTCTAAGCGCACTGTCCAGCTCGGCTTTCGGTACTTTTATTTTGTTAAATATTTTATTCATAAACATTGCATCCGATGCAATATCGCCGGAGATAGCTCCCAATAAATTTTTTACTTCTTGAGTAGTATCAATATCGAGTGAATAGCCATATAATGCAAGTAGTTTCTCATTAATCATAAATCTTAGATAAAGACGTTTTGAGTGTTTTTTTCTCTTAGTAAAGGAAGGACCGAACTCGTAACTGGTTAAAAATTCTCTAACCGTAATTTGTTTTTTGCCAATGGCGGCAAGGACTTGATCACCCGCTTTTGTATTGTAAGCAGTATCGAAATTGATAAATTTGCTGCTGTCGCTTTTGATAGAACAATAAGCCGTATTTACATACAACAAACCGATGAATAAAATTACAAATATTCGTCCGGTTTTCCTTTTATAATTTCCATTCATTGAGAACACTAAATTCTTTCATAATTATAATATACTAATCTAAAAACTAATACCGAGCGAAAACATGTGTATACTTTTCAGCTTTCCAAAATTTCTATATGCATAATTAAAACTAACAATATTATTGCTGAAAAGTGTTTTGGAATTCAGACCTATCCCGAAAGACAAACCACCTTCATGATCCACAAGGAACAAAGATTGATATCCTCCGCGGATGGTTAAAAATCCTTGATAAGTAATTTCGGTGCCGACATTCACACTTTCATAATTATCATTCGGATGTAATGCATCTACGGCGATGGTCCATTTAAAATCTTTAGAATTTATTGCATTAGTAGAAACACCTATTCTAAAAAACAGAGGTAAATTCCAAGAAGTTAGAGCTATTTGATAAGGGATTCTGGGATTAGAACCGAGTTTATTACGGTCTACCCTTGAAAAAGTACGTGTATCCCGCCCCGCTAATTTCATTCGAGTACCAAAGTTCGATATTGAAGCTCCTATCGTCATGCCTCCGAATAAATTGGTTTTAAATAAAGTACCGAAATCCATTGCAAAAGCATTTGCCGTCATATTCCAAATATTTTCTTGAATAAATTTCGCATTGAATCCGATAGAAAACCTATCGGTTAAAGAACGCGCATAAGAAATACCGAGTGCAAGATCCCCTGCACTAAAATATTCGCCCGTACCTTCAGGCATCTGAACCGTTCTTACTTTCATGTCAGGCATTGATAATGAAGTATAGCTAAATCCAAGAGTGCCGAGTTCACCGAAAGGAAGAACCAATGCCGCATAATCTAATTTTGTATCGGCTATCCAATTTGTATGCACGACATATGCTTCATCCCGTTTAATATTTGCAACTCCGGCAGTGTTCCAATATAATGCGGTAGCGTCATTTGATAAACTAACAAACGCTCCGCCCATACCGTTTGCCGAAGCGCCTATACCTATCTCCAAAAACGTTGCCGCTGTAGTGCCGACTTTGGAAACTCCAACACTACCACTCTGGGCAAAAGTTGTATTTAATGAAATCAAAATTATAACACAAAAGATTACTAATCCTTTACGCATACATTCCTCACTATAAAATTCTCATTGGAAATCATTTTTATTTTATAATTGCAAATCTTCCTATTTTTTCTTCTCCGTCCGGGGTTTGAACATGATAAATATACACACCAAATGCAATATTCATTCCGTCTCTGGAAATCAGATTCCAAGGCTCTTGACCATTCCTTAGATTTGTATCGTGATGCAAGGTTTGAACAAGATTTCCACTAATCGTATAAATATTAATTGTGCAAATTGCAGGAAGGTGAATAAAATAGATTCTGTGTACGCCTCGTCCTACATCAGACGTTTCCGGTTCCCACGATGCTGCTGCAGGATATGGATTTGGAACAACTGCAATCTTATCCATATCACTTTGCAATTTACTTTTATTAAAAGATTCTGATTGAGTAGTAAATTGAAAATATTCTCCCGTTCTGAATGGTTTGGTTGTTACTATCTTATAAATATCACCTGTCTGTGGTGCGATTGGTGCACCGGCAGCTATGGAAGTATCCTTAAATAAGCTGACCGACCAACCCACGTGAAGATTTTGATAACCTGTAGGTTTTTGATTAATTGAATCTCCTGCCGCAATAAATATCACATCGCCTGAATCAAATAAGTTATTATGATTATTATCCTTAAAAATAAATTTCATGTGATTTATTCCGTCTGTTATATCTTTCACTTGTATATTGGAAGGAATAGGTTTAAAGAAACTATTTTGAGGGAATGATGTATCACCCTGCCCGGGCGATTTGAATATTATTTCAAAATCGGCAGGGAAATCTACTCTTTTAGATGCGAACGAGGCTGCATATCTTTTATCGAAACCTGTTTCAACCCTATAATTACTCTTCCCTTTAATCCATCCCGTTTTATTATTTACGATATAAATCATAGTATCATTCGTTATATTTACACTAAACCCATCAATATACGTTGTAGAAATCTGATCACGTTTCATGGGCGTAAAATGAACTAAAGTATCTCTATCGGTATAATCAATAACCCGGTATGACGGATTAGGAGCCGTATTGAATGGAGTATTGTTTTTAAATTCAACACGATAAACATTATCATTCATAACCGAATCAGGATTAAGTATTGAAATAGTAGTTGAACCGGTTCCAGGTCCGCTTTTTTGAAAATTTTTTATTTCAGGCGGAATATAGCCTGCACTCGGAGCAGAGGGAGTAACTACTGCAGTATTGACATCAGTTTTTACCTTACCATTCATATCAACTTTAATGATTGCTGTACATTCGGAAGGTGGAATTCCGGTAACTTCACCGTTAACGTTAGTAGTAACAAAACCTTTACCATAGGAAACAACCGCATAGTAATAAGTTTGTCCGTTTTGAACGGTAGTATCGATAAATGAATGCCGGAGACCGGAATCATCACCCAAATAAAATCTCGCTCCGTTCACACTGATTGGAGAAAGACCTTTCACACCATCCACCAAGTCAAACTGTGCTATCGGTACCCGGTAAGTCGGTCTTCCGTAAGCATCTGTTATGGTCTTATCCTGTATAAAATTCGGCTCGGTAGAACGGTATATTCTATACCCTTCAAAATTAATTCTTTGATAAAAAGCATCGTAAGTATGTTCAGCTCTGCTACCCCAATATAAAGTTACTCTATGATTGCCTGCAATTGCTTTAATAATTGGTTTTGCCGGAGGCTTCGCAAATCTATAATCAGCATTATAAATAGCTTGAATGGTTTTTTTACGCCGGAATAGATCATCTTTATTTATTCCGAAAAGAAGAGCCATAGAAAATCTTTGGGTTTCTCCGGCTTGCTGAGTTTTTCCCGTTATCTCCGAATAAGTATTTCTACCATACATTTTAAAAAAATAACTGGAGAAGAAATTACCTAGATTCACACCAACCAAAGATTGAGCATGAGGAGAAGGTAAAGCTGAAAGTACTTTCCAATTTCTTTCATCGTTATTAAGGTCGTAAGTATGCACTGCAAAAATAGCAAAACCGGTAAGCCCAATTTGATCGGATTCGTTTTTATCGAGAATTCCAAAATCAGGTTCACCCTGCTCCGGTTTACCGTCGCCTTGTGTGCCGTTGGCATCGGGGCCTTTATAACCTTTATCAAAAGGACCTAATCCGTCGGAACCTACATCATCATTCAGAGGCTCACCCGGATCCCATTTGCCGTTATGATTTAAATCTGTATATGTTTTCCAATTTTCATTCTCATCGGCATCCCAATGAGGATGCCAGGAATAACCATAAAATTTTCTAAATCGAACGGTATCCCGTCGGGGATCTTTTATAAAAGGATCATTGTTAACCTTAGTGATGAAAACTTTTGCATTATTGTACATAGTTTCATCCGTCAAACCGTCGTGATCATTATCAATACCATCATAAGGGTCACCCGGACTTTGCAAAAAAGCATAGCCGGCATAACCGACAGGACTCCAATGCCCCGGACTGCCGAAAGATACGGTGGACCATGAATAAGAAATATCGAGCAATGTATTATAATCACCGGCATTATTAGAGGAATTGTCGTGTCCCCCTATCCCCCAATCTACATACTGAGCGAAAAGTGTCTTTGGATAATCGGTTGTTCCCATGTTGGTTATTTCATAGTACCAAAAAATCACATCTTCAGCAAGAACTTGAGACCATTGGAACCCTCTTCCATGGACTTGCATTCCTAGTCCTCCCCTAGTAGAATCATCAGCATCCGGATAAAAATTATCTTCCTCCATATACTCGCGGTCTTCATTATCATCAAAAACAAAATAAGATTCGAGATCGGCATTTAAAATTCCTCTGCCGAAGAATCCATTCCACTGACCATCCCAGCTAGCGGCTCGATCCGGCCAGTGAGAAGGCCATGTATTCGGATCATCGCTCATTGCTACACTTGACTGGTATGGATTCGCATATCCGGGTAAGGGCCACCAACCATAAGTTACCCCCGTTGCAGGGTTATATCTTGTATATTCATAATAATTTGTTTCAAGAGGATGAATAATTTTACCCTGGGGATCTTTCGTCTGTGCCTGTACTATAAAGGCTACGCCATCGACATAAGTATGACCGCTGCCTTTCGGCCATACACCGCTCCTCGTGGGCTGATTCTTCCAATCCGCAATTTCACCGAAATTATAAAATATGGTTTCTACCAAATTACCGTTCATTAATCCCATCTTAATATATTTAGGATTCCCTTTATGTTTATCTACTAATCTCTGTTGACCGTTTGAAAATGGGGAAAAAGTGAGAATTATTGCAGATAATAAAATAACAAAATATACATGTTTACTTTTCACGATTATTCATCCTACCGTTTAAATTAAAAGTTTAATGATAAACCAAGAAGTATTTGCCTAGGCGCTGAATAAAAATCAGGTCTTGTAAAAAACTCTTTCAAAGTATTTATTCCTCTCGGTCTTGACTGAGCTCTGGTTTCTTCAAGAGTATATCCCGCCCTACCGGTATCCGTAAAAACAGTTAGCTCATTCGGAGTATCGAAAAGATTATAAATTTTAGCAAACAGGGAAAAGTTTAAGCCGGATAATTCTAGATATTTAGTAATATACAAATCTACGT
The DNA here is from genome assembly GCA_965613005.1 of uncultured Ignavibacteriales bacterium. Taxonomy (GTDB): domain Bacteria; phylum Bacteroidota; class Ignavibacteria; order Ignavibacteriales; family Ignavibacteriaceae; genus CAVVVS01. The sequence goes on along the minus strand of CBFDUR010000001.1, from coordinate 812 downwards.
TAAAGAAAGCCGGTTTATTAGCGCTGTTTTCAAGCCCTGTCCTTTCATTTTGAAAAGAAGGAGTATAGGGTAAGCCTGAGCCTAATTGCCCGACAGCACTAATTATATAATTATTGGGAACACCTAATGTAATAGTGAAGTTTAGAGAATGTCTTCTATCCCAATTTAATGGAACAAGTTGTTTATTAATCTCAACCGGAGGCGACGCTTGTGCTTTATTGAACGCTTCATTGGGATTGGAAGCGTTGCCTTGTGCTACCTGGTAAGTATAATTTACCGTTGCACCTATACCATTACTAAATCTTTTATCTAGTGAAACCGTAATTCCTCTTACTGCGCCATAATCCCTATTTATATATTCCGCAAATTTTTTAAAATTATTTTTTATATGAATTGCAACGCCTAGAAGATTCCTAATATCTTTATAATAAGCAGTTACATTAACCCCTAAATCCGGAAACAATTCTTGTTGCAAACCTATTTCATACATTGTGGTTTCCTGAGGTTTAAGATTCGCATTACCAATTGAATTACCGATAAATTGTGGGAAATTACCCGTTAATGGAATCCTGAAATTTGGGTTTTTATATAAATACTTAAAGGGCGGTATTTGGAAAAAATGACCGTAAGAAATATGCAAAGCTCCTTTATTGCCTATCGGATAAGATATGCCGATTCTAGGGCTTATCTGTTTTTTTGCAGAGGCTCTAAAAAAATACTTTGAGGGGTATGGGGGTTGCAACGGATCAAGTGCTGCGATATTATTTGGATCTCTTAGTACCTCTCCATCCGGCTGAAAGTAATCAAACCTG